>NZ_LN868935.1:272978-443744 GCF_001244735.1 Bacillus andreraoultii | reverse complement strand
GACTCTTGGTTACCATACGTATCAGAATGGGTAGAATCTAAATCAATAAATAGAGCTTGCGATTTTCTAAAAGCATGAATTTTATCACGTAATTCTTGATTCGCTTGATTTAAATGATCAATCGATTCTTGGTTAAATCGAGTGTAAAAACGAGATAAGCTCGGTTGAGAAGCGAGAGCTGGTGTATCAATAATTTCTGTAAAAACAGGACCCCTTGTCAATTGATCGGCAGCGTCATCTTCATAATATCCAGCAATGATTTGATAGATCTTTTAACGTAATAAGTTTTCACTTGAATGAAAGTAATAGGCTCTTGGATCATCTAGTTTTAAGTGGTTTTCCAAAGTCTTGGAAAATCCTATTTTTTCATCAAACTCTCTAAAAAGAAGTTCACCCGTATCCGAGGAAAGAGAGCCTCCATCATTTGACAATTTAATTTTACGATCGAAATCAAGTGTTAATTGCGATAAAATAGCCATTATAAGAATCCTTTCTGTGGTTATTTCGTCGTTGTTTTAACCTTAACAGAAATGGATTCTTTTTCCATTTATTTGATGCATGACTAAATGAGCTGGGCTACTTGATAAACAAGCATTCAATGGCTTGTCAATGTGTTTTCATGAGTATTTCAGGGTATTATATATTTTTTATTCAATAACTTAGCCTTTTCCATGGAGTGAAATTGTAGGATGAGGAGATTTAGAATATCCTTGTCTTGTCATAGAAATATTCCAGTTGAAAAATTGATCAAGAAGTTTGAACAAAGTAACGGAAAAGGAAGAAAATAATTATCCTATCGGTGCTATGTAGAATGTATTATTGTCCGGAAATGTATCCCAATATGACAGTGATGAAAACTTCTATGATAATTGGTGCTTAATGGATAGTTACGTGTACTCAGTGAAAATAGCATCTGAATCTGTTATAAACAAGAAACTCGTTCTTTTTTGTAATAATTGGAAAGACATCTGCCTCAAATTTTAGAAAGAGCAGATGTTTCCGAACGTAAACACCAAAAGATTACATTACATAAAACACGATTGGTCAATATTGTGTTAATATAATATATTAAGCTCTAGAAACAGGTAGGAATTATGAAATCAACATTTTTAAGAGGATCCTTTATTCTTACATCTGGAATGATTTTAACTAAGATATTTGGTTTATTGTACATTATTCCATTTACAGCAATAGTGGGAAATAAAGGTATTGAATTATACGCTTACGGCTATGTTCCTTATACAATATTTATCAGCATTGCAACGGGTGGTCTTCCTTTAGCAGTTTCTAAATTTGTAGCAAAGTATAATACATTAGGACAATATAATGTTGGTTACAAGCTGTTTAAATCAGGTATAGTACTAATGATATTTACCGGATTATTGTCTTTCATAATATTGTTTCTAATAGCACCTAAGTTGTCAGTTATAGTTCTTCCAGACCAAGGTTCTAACTTCTTGAGAAGTGATGTTACATTAGTTATCAGATCTGTTAGTTTTGCATTAATATTAGTACCCGTTATGAGCTTAATTAGAGGGTTCTTTCAAGGGTATGGTTCAATGGGACCTACAGCGATTTCACAAGTTGTTGAACAATTATTTAGAGTATTATTTTTATTATTAGGAGCTTATCTGGTACTTAATTTATTGGGTGGTACTATTGTAACAGCTATTAGTATTGCAACATTCTCCGCGTTTATTGGTGCAATAGCCAGTCTTTTAATATTAATTTGGTACTGGATAAGGAGAAGAAAAAACATTCTTAATCAATTGAATGATATTAAGGAAAAAGTATCACTGAAGCATATATATATGGAGGTAATAACTTATTCTATACCATTTGTATTTGCAGGACTTGCTTTTCCTATACATCAACTTATAGATCAACTTACATTCAATAAAACATTAGAATCTATAGGTTTAGCAGAACAATCAGGCTATTTATACTCTATTCTAAGCATGACGGCACCAAAGCTTGTTTTAATACCAATCACTCTAGCTTCAGCATTTACCCAATCTATTGTACCTAATGTGACAGAAATTTACATGCAAAATAATTTTAAGGCTTTTAAAATATCTCTAAATAAGATTATTCAAATATTTTTATTTTTAATTATCCCAGCATCTATAGGGATATCTATATTAAGTAGTCCAATTTATACTGCTTTTTTTGGATTTGATAAACAGGGCCAGGAAATATTAAGTATATACTCACCGGTTGCAATAGTAATTGGATTGTTTTCAATAACAGCTGCAATATTACAGGGAATAAATAAACAAAAGGTAACGATTATTGGTTTATTATTGGCAATATCGATAAAAATTTTAATAAATACACCTTTAATTGAATTGTATCAAGCTAAAGGAGCAATTTTGGCTACGGCTATCAGTTTTCTTATTTCTATTATAATTAACTTAATTGGAATTCAATTTTACTCGGGATTTAGATACAGGTTTTTATTCCGTAGATGCTTGCTAATAATTATATTTACAATAGTTATGGGTTTATTAGTTTTATCTTTTGACTTCTTACTATCTTTTTTTATTAATGAAAAAAGCCGCTTAGGGTCAATACTTTTATTATTGATAACTATTCCATTAGGAATCTTTATTTACTTTTATTTATCTATACGGAGCAAGTTATTTGTAAGCCTATTCGGACAAAAAATAGAATTATTAATTAAAAATTATATTTGATGCATTAAATCTTGCGAAGGAAAAAAAACTCCCGTTTCTTTAAAGAGTCTAAGTTACTAGATAAGGATTTGAAGATGCAATTCAATTTATTTATGAACCAAAACCTAATTGGTAATGTCTTAAATAATTTTGAAGTATAAATTAAGAAGTTGGCTGGAGAGGTTGCTTAATCCGAATATACCAGAATTCCGGTTAGTTGGTGTTGTTTATATGGACATAGAGGAGTACTTTAGGTAGAAGGAAATTTTTGTATGGTGGATATTCAGTGTGCGCATCGAAAACTTTGTAAGTGAAAAAGGGTGACCTTTTTTTCTTACAAAGTTAAATCATATTCCAGAACGGCTATGTCTGACGAATTCATTGAAAAGAGCAGATTAAAAGGAAGGTTATTATATAAAAAAATCAAAGGAAATTCCTTTGACTTTTTTACACAATATCATTCACTGAAGTATTTATTAAATCCATTATTGATAACAACAAGTCCTAGGATGAAGGAAATGGATCTCATCGTAAAGTCGCTAACAAGCAAACCACCCATGAGTTCAGAAGTATTATATAAATGTCCAGTAATAATAATCGGAGTTACTATAATTAAAAGACCAATCACAATATTTATTAATAGTAACAATATCTTGGATTTTCCTTTATTCATAAGAAAACACCTTCCTTCAAAGGTAATTAAAATCTAAATCCTACATCCTTCTATATAATTAATTTATAACCGATTATAAAGTTAAGTCCAAGTATTTTTAAAAAAAATTCATTTAATCGCCGCAAGCCAACTCTCAGTAAGTGCTATATATTTTTTAGCTAGGATTCAGCTCTTCGGTAATCCCCTGAGTTTTCTTTATCGTTACTTGTAGTTCCAATTCGACATTCCCTTCAATTGCCCGGCTAATCATACATGACTTTTCAGCCTTTTCAGCTAATCGAATGGCTCGTTTCTCATCTTCGGGTGAAGCATCTTCTTTTAAAATAATAGTCGGACGATGAATAATCTTTTTATATGTAAAGACGCTGTTTG
The DNA here is from genome assembly GCF_001244735.1 of Bacillus andreraoultii. GTDB lineage: Bacteria > Bacillota > Bacilli > Bacillales > Caldibacillaceae > Caldifermentibacillus > Caldifermentibacillus andreraoultii. The sequence continues at coordinate 440,024 of NZ_LN868935.1, read as the reverse complement.
TAACGTCAACGATACCGACGGACTCCATCATTAAATCTTCCTTATCTAGTTTACTGCGCTCCATCATCGCTGCAAGCGTAATAATATAACAAGTTGCGGCTGCACCTAACAACATTTCATCTGGATTTGTCCCGATGCCAGGTCCATCCATTTCAAGTGGGATTGAAATTTTCGTTTGCAAATGACTGGCTTCAATTGTTCCGACATCGTTCCTTAATCCAGGCCAATGTGCTTTTAAGTGGAAATGATGTTCTGCCATAAAAAATCACTCCTTACTCTGCGTAAACGACTATAAATAGTTCGCTATATGATTTTTAATGCCTGTTAATTTAGACATTAAAGCACGTATAAGTATACGCTTAAGAAATGCATGACGCTACCGAGAAGAATGAAGAGGTGGAAAATTTCATGGAAGCCCATCCATTTAAATTCTAAAAATTTTGGTTTAACGGCATAAATCACACCACCGATTGTATAGATAACTCCACCTAAAATAAGTAATACGACTCCACCAATATTAATCGTTTTTGAAAGTGGTGAGATGACCGTAACTGCAATCCAACCCATTCCGATGTAAAGTGCTGTTGATAACCATCTTGGACAATTGAACCAGACCATTTTAAAAACAACGCCAGCAAGTCCTAATCCGGTAATAATACCAAATAAAGTCCAGCCTAACTTACGATCAAGACCAACTAAACAAAACGGAGCATACGTCCCAGCGATTAAGACGAAAATCATTGAATGATCAATTTTCCTTAAAAAGGCGATAACCTTATTTTTAGCAATTACCCAATGATAAGTTGTTGAAGCTGTATATAGTAAAATTAAGCTAATCCCAAAAACGATTACGGCGGCTAGAGATTTCCCTCCACCAGTACTTGTAGCAACTTTTACAATCATCACGACAAGAGCCGCAATAGATAAAAATACACCAACGAGGTGAGTTAAACTATTAATTGGTTCACGAATATACTTTTCCATAATAACATCCCCTTACGATTACATGTAGTTATTGAAACTACTTACAATAATATACTCATTTCAAAACGTAGTCAACATTTACTTTTAAAATTAAACCGGTTAAAATTTAATAGTAGAGGAGGGGTAATGTGGACCATGTAAAAAAATTTCTCGATCAACTAGAATTAGATAAAAATATTACCGTAGAAGATATACCAAATATTGATTTATATATGGATCAAGTGATTCAGTTGTTTGAAAGTACATATAGCGGTACAAAAAGAAATGAAGATGATAAAATATTAACGAAAACAATGATTAACAACTATGCGAAAGGTAAATTATTTTTTCAAATTAAAAATAAAAAGTATTCAAAAGAACATATTCTATTAATCAGTTTAATTTTTCATTTAAAAGGGACAATTTCAATTGGAGATATAAAGCGTGTTCTTGAAGAGATGAATGAAAAAATCGTTAATGAAAAGTTTGACTTACCCCAATTTTATGGAAGTTTTTTGACGATCGTAAGTGAAAATATGAATCAATTTCAACGTGATTTTCAAGAATTGGTTACGAGCGCTGAAAATGAAGTCCAAGCTTTTGATGAAAAGGATAAAGATTACTTAGAGAAAGTATTAATGATATCCTCTCTATCTTATATGAGCAATTTATATCGGCGTGCCGCAGAAAAATTAGTAGATGAAATTCAAGGTGAGGAGTGAAAAGGATGGAGACAGTATTAGTTATTGGTGGGGGAATAACGGGATTATCCGCAATGTATGAGTTGCAAAAGCAGATGAAAAAACAAAAACGAAAAATACGTCTTATTTTAGCGGAAGCATCTTCTTCTTTTGGAGGAAAAATTCGGACCGTGAAAGAGGAAGGTTTTATTATGGAGGCAGGCGCGGATTCAATTGTTGCACGAAAGCTGAGCGACTCTGGACTTCTAAAGGAACTTGGATTAGAGGAGCATACGGTATACAATGCGGTTGGTACGTCCTATCTTTATACAGAAGAAGGGCTTAAACAAATCCCAAGAGAGGCGGTTTTTGGAATTCCGGCTAGTATCCGGTCATTAGCAGAAACGACGTTACTCTCGGCGGAAGGGAAAGTGGAGGCCCTTAAAGATTACTATTTAAATGACCGTCAATTCACGGAGGATGACTCGATAGGTGATTTTCTTGAATATTATTTAGGAAAAGAATTAGTAGAAAAGCAAATTGCACCAGTATTATCAGGCGTCTATTCTGGTTCATTATATAACTTAACGATCGGCTCAACGCTTCCATATGTTTTACAATATAAGGAGAAATATGGAAGTATTATGAAAGGGATTGAAGCGAATAAGGAACAGTTTATTCGTGATGGAGATAAAAAATTCCTTTCGTTTGCTGATGGATTGAGTACAATCGCACAAACAATTGTTGAGAAGTTAACAGATGTAGAACTTTTACTAGAACATGAAGTTGTACAAATTGATAAAATTGATAAAAATATGTATCAAGTTCATTTTCAAAATGGACAAATGATTGAGGCAAATTCAATCATTTTGAGTATCCCACATACAGAGGCGAGCCGGCTATTAAACAATGAACAAATCCAAGAGATATTTTCAAATTTGAAAGCGAGTTCACTAATTAGCGTCTATTTAGGTTATTCAATCCCGGATGAGGCTTTACCAGAAAATGGAACAGGGTATCTTGCGCCAAATGCGGAGGACCTATATTGCAATGCTTGTACTTGGACGAGCCGAAAATGGAAACATACATCGACTATAGGCAATTTACTTGTACGATTGTTTTATAAAAGTAGCCATCCAAAATATTCGGTTATCCGTGATATGAATACAGATGAGTTATTGAAAATTGCGCGCAATGATATCGAAAAAAGTCTAGGAATTACAGAAGAACCGGTTGTGTGCGAAGTTACGAAATGGACGAATCAAATGCCAACATATCAAATAAACCATCCGAAAGTAGTCGATTCATTGGAAAAACGAGTACAAGAATATTATCCTGGTGTTTATTTAGCAGGGTGTTCATATTATGGCGTAGGGATTCCAGATTGTATTGAAAATGGAATTGATGTAGCGCGAGAGATTATTGGTGAATAGACAACAAGGCTGTCCTAAAAAAGGGGATTCCTTTTCAGGCAGCCTATATTTTATCGTGTTGTTATGTGATCAAGCAAAAATTCCTCTAGTCTAAGACCCCTCGTTTATGGATTGCATGCATGATTGGCATTCCAATTATCATAACGCCAAACTCTCCAATTGCTAATATTCCCCATGTTTCTAAAAATGGAAAACTTGTATCCCAAACAGAAAATCCGGTAGCAATTTTGATTTCAAACGCAATAATAAAAATCAAAAATGAGAAAATAAACGAGTTAATCGTCATCAGTAACCATTTATTTGTAACAAACTTGCCGATAAAAATAGTGAGGGCTAGAGAAATAATCGAGTGGGCAACTCCAAAAATTAAATCATAGGGATTCATTGTTGAGAAAAATAAATTTGAGAAAAACACCCCAATGACAACGCCGAAGAAATACTTTTTATGAAAGACAACGAGATGGTTAAAAATCTCTGGTACTCGAAATTGAATACTGGAGAAGGCAATGGGTTGGATAACTGCAGTAATGGCAATGTACAGTGCTGCAATAATGCCATTGACAGTAATCGTTCTAATTTTCATTTTATAAAGGATCCTTTCCGTAGTTTTTTTTCGTGGGATGGTCACGAACCACGCCGGATTCACCGGAAAATAGCGTAATCTATTATACAATTTATTTTATAGAATAACAAGATGAAGTGGAACCTCGAGTTCATAGAATGTCACTGAATGACTTAATATGGAGAATTTCAACTAGAATTGGACAGTTACTACCTGAGGAAATGAGAAGTTAATTTTGTGTCTAGATTGTCTCGTGAAATTAGTGATGTTCACTTGGAAAAACAGGTCGTCCTAGTCTTAGGGTGACAAAAAGTGAGTTAATTCTAGGCCATAAAAACTCGCCAAAAGGAAAAAGCCTAAAAGAGCGATCGTCGCATCCTTTTAGGCTTATATTACTCATTCGTGAAAACCTTCTAAAATCCATCTTCAGTTGGTGTGAAAGGAAAATTAAATTGACGTTCAACTGTACGAAGTCGTTGATTTAGCCGTTGTAATCTTCGTGTTTGCTGCTGATTTACGCCATTTAATCTTGTCACTTCTGTATTCACTCGTTGAATTTCTTGGTTTATCCGTTTAATTTCTTGATTTATGCGGCCAATTTCCTTATTTTGTCTTGATAACTCTTCTGTTTGTCGTTCATTTTGTCTTTCTAGTTGGGCTATCCGTCTTTCTAAATGGGGATTTTGTCTAGATAAATCTTCGCTATAGGGCATATAATTGGATTCGTTCCTTTCAAAAGGAACGACTGAATAATCTGGGTAGTAGTAATGATAAGGGTACACGGGTCAACACTCTCCTCACTTGTTATTCCTTTATACTTTATGACAGGTGTCTAAATTTGACCGGGCGTTTTCCCAATTTTGTCTAATCCAAAAAAGACATATTTCATACGAAAAAATTCCATTGCTTGAACGCATTGGGTTCGTTAAACTGTATTAATGGAGTGCATACAAAGCCTGATCTATTGAAGAAACTTATCTAAATATATTTAACATATAGGAAAGAATCGTGGTGAAATATGTGGATCGTATAGCTAAGAGAAAAGCAAACATTATGGAAGTTTGTTTGCTCGCGGGTGAGATTATGTTAGAAAGTGGGGCAGAAACGTACCGAGTGGAAGATACAATGGTTAGAATTGCCCTTAGTTATGGAGCGGAACAAGCTGAAAGTTATGTAACACCAACCGTTATCATTTTTTCATTAGATGGTGATGAATACAACTCATATCCTTTGACTACGAAAATGAAAATGAAACGAATCGATTATCGAACAACAGACTTAAATAAAATTGCCATCGTAAATCATCTTTCTAGGGAAATTAGTGAAGGAAACTGGACGTTAGAGGAGGCTTACGGGAAATTAAAAGAAATAAAGAAACGTAACGACGCATACCCGATATGGCTACAAATATTTGCAGCTGGCATTGTAAGTGGTTGTTTTGTCATTATGTTTTTAGGAAAATGGATTGATGTTCTTCCCGGGTTCATTGCTGGAGGAATTGGTTATTTCTTCTTTTTAACTATTCAACCGTATGTTCGAATTCGATTTTTTTCTGAATTTATTGCTTCTCTCATCATTGGACTAGTTGCCTATTCACTTATTTATTTTGGACACGGTGTTGAAATTGATAAAATCATTATTGGTTCTGTCATGCCATTAGTTCCCGGATTGCTCATTACGAATGCGATTCGTGATTTAATGGCTGGCCACCTTGTATCGGGTTTGACGAAAGGAGCCGAGGCATTATTAACCGCTTTTGCCATTGGTTCTGGAATCGCGGTTGTTTTCGAAATCATTCCGTATTAACGGTATGATATATGTAATAATAAAATAAGCGTAGGTGGTAAAAATGTTTGCCCAGCTCGTAATGAGTTTTATTGCAACAAGTGGTATGGGGATTGTTTTTAATGTACCCAAAAAGGCCATTATTAAATGTGGATTAGTCGGAATGATTGGTTGGTTTATTTATTTTTATATGATATCAATAGGGCATAGTGCTGTACTTTCAAGTTTTGTGTCTGCCTTTGCTATATCATTATTAAGTCATGTCTTTGCAAGAATGTATAAAACACCTGTTATTATTTTTATAGTTGGAGGAATTATTCCACTTGTACCAGGAGGACTTGCTTATAATGCGATGCGAAACTTTGTAAGTAATCATTACTCTTTAGCAATTGAATTTTTTGCAAAGGTACTATTAATTGCAGGTGCGATTGCGATTGGTATTATTTTATCAGAGGTTTTTAACAATTTATACAAAAATCGAATCGATAATAGAAAAGTAAAGGAATTAGACTAGCATCTGACCGAATAAAATTAACATACATAAACCACCTCCTTTATTAGAAAACTAAAGAAGAGGTGGTTTTATTGAATAAATCAATTATTACAGCCCTTGCCACAATTGGAATTGCCCAATTTTTGAAAATTCCAGTTAAAAAAATTGGCGGCGAAAAATGGGATTGGCGACTTCTTTTAGAAACGGGTGGTATGCCAAGCTCCCATTCGGCAGGTGTATCTTCGTTAGCAACGTATATTGCTTTAAAAAGAGGGGTTAAAACGGTTGACTTTGCGCTTGCTTCCATTTTTGGCTTGCTTGTAATGTATGATGCCCAAGGAGTGCGGAGACAAGCGGGAGAATTAACGATTAAAGTTAATAAACTTGAAGAAGAAGTCGAACGCATTCGTGGTCAAAAAGATCATCATTATCATGACCGGAAAATTCGGAAATTGCGTGAACGATTAGGTCATCAACCAATCGAAGTGTTAGCAGGTGCTTTATTTGGAATTGTAAGTGGCTTCATTTCATACAAAATATTCGAATAAAGAAGGGGCTGTCCGAAAAGGGATATCCATGTTAATTAAGAATGTTGATATATAAAGGTTTTGAAACAAGAATAGGGCATCTAGAAATCAAAAATACGACTTTCTGGACAGCCCCTTTACAATGTTGTGAAATTGAAAGGAATTTGCAATATAATGGAGAATATAGTTTGTTAGAATAGTTTATTAAAGAATTGAATATTTTAATAAGGATCTCAAATACAGAATACTAGGTGATCATATGTTGGAAAAACAATTAATATCGAAAATGTATTACCGGACGCTCATAAGTGAAGGTCGTTCTGTTCATCCAATTCAACAATTAGGAGAGTTGTTTGAAGAAGAGCAAAAGAAGGAATTTCCAGATGCCTCAAATATTCGCTTTGCTCAAGGTGAAGTTTACTATCATAATAAAGACTATGAAGCAGCTATCTTTAAGTGGGAGAATGTTCATAACGGGTTTACCCAATGGGCAAAGAAAAATATTGCCGACGCATATATGGAACTTGGAATCTATCAAGATGCTGAGACAATTTATTTATCAGTTGAGACGGATTCATTAACTTTACGCACAGAAGTATTGCTTCAATTATTTTCACTCTATATTCAACAGGAACAATTTAAACGAGCTGATGAAACGATTAAACAAACAGTCCAGATAAATCCGGACTATCCAAATGTAACGAAACTAGCTCGAGCCTTTTTCGAAAAGCAAGAAGATTGGTATAGTGCGATTGAATTAGCGATTCAAGAAGGAATTCGAACAAAAGAAAAAGGTTGGTTTGAATTACTAAAAAAGTATATTCAGGATGGTTATGCAAAACAGCTTGATCCAACTTTCTTCTTCCAGGCATTAAAGTCGGTATTAGAAATAGAACCGGTACTGTTTGAACAGTTAATGGTAGCATTATGGGAAAACTACGAATCAGAAAAGGAAACATTCCAATGGGTAAAAGAAATAAATACATTTTTAAAAGAATCCGAGTTACCACAACAATATCAGTGGCGAACGCTCTCACAATATTATAAAAAGACTTATCACGAATTAATGGACGGAAATTATTCGTTACATCTATTAAGGGGACTAATCCCGAATTATTTACATGCTTGGATGAAAATAGTAGTGAAAGAAGATGCAATACTTCCATCCTCAGCGATTTTTGCTTGGAATGAAATGGTTCCAGATCAATTTTCCCCAGATTTATTACAAATTGCAGAAAAAACACTATTTAATGCAGAAATGAATGTCGATGTAATGGATCGAGGTAAAGAACTACAAGAAGCCATTGAACATTGGACGGAAAATCATCAATTAAATCAAAATCTTCGTCTACAAATGCTTGCAACAGAGTTAACGGATTTTACGAATCAAATGGTCGGTGTGATTTGTTTTAATGAAGATGATAAATCTAGTTTTGCAAAACAATTTTTACAAACGGATATACTTAGTAAACACCGAGATTATGCGGTATCTTTCCTTAAAGATGGTAATGAGGAAAGAGTTATCGAATTCAGGGATTACCATAAGCGGGAACTTACCATTGAGGAATTTAATGGAATGACTTCACGTACGAAGGGCGCAAATATTTGTTATGAAGTTCAATTATCAAATGGGATGTTAAAGAATAATCATTTAACGTTCATTGATTTTCCATCACTTAATCGTGTTCCTGTATTAAACGATTCGTTAAAAGAAACGTTAAGAATAGTAGATACTTTACTTGTGGTTATTGGTGAAAATGGAGTATCCGAAGCTGAACAAGAATGGATTGAGTCAATTCCGCAGCTGTTCCCACAAGCAAAAACATATCTCGTATACAATGGAGGCAACTTATCGGATATTGTTGTTCATGATCCAAAATTTGAACGAATTTATTACGAAAATACCAATGAACAACGAGACAAATTGGCTGCCTTACTTCAGTCGAGTTGGGATACGAAAGACCAAAAACAGACACGAATAAAAAGTTATTTATACGTCTTAAGAAAAATAATGGATAATCTTTTAGACCAAAGAGAAAAAATCGAAAGCCAACTAATTGATACCGTACAGCAAAAGGAAGATTTAGCACAAAGGGTAAATGGGGCAATTTATCAGCTCCAAGACTTAACGAATGAAAAAGTAAATATGATTAAAAAGTCGTTCATGTTAGTTAAAGAAGAAACGAAAAAGGAAATGATGAAGGAAATTCCAATCCGATTAAAAGACACAGCAAAAATGGTTACAAAGAAACGTGACTTCCAACGGATCCATATTGAGCTTAATCAGGAAATGAACGATCGGATTCAACAATATTTGAATGAAGAAGTAATGCCAGAATTTTTAACGAGAATTACAGATTGGTTGACGATTGCACGGACAGAATTAAATGAAGGAAGAATGTTTTTAGAAGAAATCAATCAAGGATTTAATACAATGATTGGTCAAGAGCGACTACAATTAACATGTGATTATAAGATTTTAGAAGATTGGCAGCGTGATATTGATCGGTTAACAAGTAGAATTAATTATGAACCGGTCAATATTTTACTTCGCTACACACCAAAACAAGTATTATTAAAAAGTGCTGGAAAAGTTTTTGGACGAATGATTCAAAATAAAGATATGCTAGCAAATGGTTTTAAGCAATTGATTGAAAATGGAAACTATGAACAAGAAGCTGAAACGATTGCAAATCGATTTTTTAATCCATTTTTACTTTTAGAACAAGGAATTGAACGAGACCTTCAACTTTTCTTTAAGGATGCTTTTGAGGAATTGCAAATATTAGCTGAAGAAACGAATCGGGAAATAACGGAAACAACGGGCGAACTCAAAAACTTAAGGGGAAAACCAGAATTATTCCATGACCCATTAAAAATATTTGAAATAACAAGATTACAGTATAAATATATTGTAGAGATAAAGGAAATGTCTTTATCTTATATAAAATAGAATAACAAGAAGAAAGGTCGCCTGTTTTCATTGAGAAGCGGGTGACTTTTTTTAAGTCGGTTTTTATCAGACTTCGGGAAATTCAGGTTCGAGAAATTCTATGAGCCAGTTTTTAACGTAAACCTCAGGATTTTAAGTTCATAGAGAAGCTTTAATAGCACGTTTCACCAAAAACTACGATAATTTCGTGTGACCTTACTACACTAGATGACCGTTTAACCGAATTTATTATGTAGCAGAAACAGCTATGGGGGTGTTTTCAAATCATTAACTTATTTCATAACACAAGTTCTAATCGATTTTCCCTATCATAAGATAATTTAGATGAAAAAATATCTAGGTGGGTGAACATTCATGAGTAAGCGAGAAAACAATATCGATTTAATTACGGAGGATATGGTTGCAAGATTTTCCGAACTGAGTAAACAGGCAAAGGAAATTGATAAAGAGCTGGTACGATTAAAAAAGCTATTTAACGAATATTTCGATTTAACAGTAGGGAAAAATGAAAAGGGACGCGTATCCTTTGAATCATTCATATTAGAACGACATATACGAACTTCAGAAAAGTACCGTGAAGAGGAAACAGTGGAAAAGCTGGAAGATATGAATTTATCTGAATGTGTCAAAGTTGTAAAGAAAGTCGATGAAGAAAAAGTTAGCGCGGTTTTAACACTGGGTTTATTACCACCGGAAGTATTAGCAGAGTATAAAGAAAGAAGACATGTACCAGTGATTACGGTTAAAGAAAAATAGGCTGAAATTTATTAGTCAGAGCAGCATCTTCATTCATTCGATTTTATTCCTCTGTAAATTTGTGGAAGTACGTACCTCGTTAAGATAGTCGGCCTACTTGGAAATTTGCCGAAATGAATCAAATTTTTTATCGGATACGAATTGAATTTGTCCATCATCTACATTTTTAACAGCTTAATGGACGTGTTGGACAAGCGTCATCATCATTTCCTCCCTAGAAGCGGAAAAACGTCATATTTGCATAAAATTTCATCGTATTTTCATTTTTTGTCGCCAATGACATGCATAAAGTGGTAATATTTAACACATAATGAACTTGCAGCATTTCGGGAGGTAATCTTTTTGAAAATAAAATTATTTACAGATACTGATTTAGATGGTTTAGGAACTGCCATTGTTGCGAAACTAGCTTTTGGTGACGCGGTGGAAGTTAGTCACTGTTCCTATCGTAATTTAAATCAACGGGTAGAGCAATTTTTACAAAACAATGATCATAAAAGTGTGAAATTATATATTACTGATTTAGCAGTAAATGAACAGGTTGAGAAAAAATTAGATCAACGATACAAAAATGGAGGGCATGTACAAGTGATTGACCACCATGTAACAGCCCTGCACTTTAATGAATACCCTTGGGGTAAGATTGTTGTTGAATATGAGAATGGAAAAAAGACCTGTGCTACCTCACTACTTTTTGACCATTTAGTAGAAAATAACCAACTTGAAGAGACACAGGCTTTAAAGGAATTTGTTGATTTAGTTAGACAATATGATACATGGGAATGGGATGAGAATGATAATATATTAGCAAAACATTTAAATGATCTCTTTTTCATGTTTGGTCGTGAACAATTTGAAGATGATTTGTTGAAACGATTGAAAGAACACCCAAATCAATTCGAACTCACAGATATGGAATCAATGTTAATGGATGTAGAAGAGAAAAAAATCGAACGTTATATTTATGCGAAAAATAAACAAATTGTCCAGCGATTCGTTGGGAAGTATTGTATCGGAATCGTTCATGCCGAGCAATATTTATCCGAACTCGGCAATGCTTTAAATAAAAAGAACCCACATTTAGATATGATCGTTCTTGTTAATGTCGGCACGAAAAAGGTTGGATTCCGGACCATTCATGATGAGGTGAATGTTGCTCTTTTCGCAAAGGAATTTGGCGGTGGGGGACATCCAAAAGCATCCGGATGTGATTTGTCAGAAGACGCATTTAAATTATTCGTAACCGATGTCTTTCATTTAGAACCAATTAAACCTGATCCTGAGAAAAATGAGTCGAATGTAAGAGATGCTCTTCAAGGAACCTATTATGAAAATCGAAACGGAGAAATTAGTCTCATTAAGAAAAACAATATGGGGAAATACATTCTTGTTCATCAAGGAGAGCTTCAACAAGTTAAATTTTCAACTTTTGAAGAAGCAGAGAAGTATGTGAAGCGAAATTATCAATCTTGGCTGCAATTTGATCGAGAAATGCATAAAAATAAATTTTAAAAGTTCTAGGTTTCTGTGACTTCTTTTAATGAAAACTAATTCTTAAAAAAGCTATCGTAAGGGATAAACTTGCGGTAGCTTTTTTAATATTATTTAGTTATCAATGATTGTACATGCATATCCGAATTATATAAATTAACAGGGAACTTTTTGTTCATTTTTTGAGAGAGTTTGTGTATGATTATAATAATATAAATTACAGAATTGTTAAAAATATCGATGGAGGTGTGAATATGAGTCTACAAGTTACATTGGATGATCGAGCACGGGAATGGTTATTAAATAAGAGCCGTATTATTACCATTTCGAGTTTAAGTGTTAACAATTGTTCTGTACCCATTGAGGAAGTTTCGATTGAGTTTAAAGAGCCTGTCAATAAGACCCAATTTATTCAAAAACAAGTAGGAGAACTCTTATTTTATATTCAAAGGGGTCTGAATTTTCGAAATAATAATGTTCAAATAAAACTAAGTGGATTTTCCTTATTTAAAACACTCCGTATTGAAGGACTAAAACGACTTAGTTAGGAATCTATATATAGACAAATAGGGGAAAGACTCGATGATGGGATGATCTATTGTGTCATGGTTTTTCGTAGATTTATGGACACAGAAGAAAGAACGATTGTATTTACTGAACATGGAGGAATAGAGAGTGATTAGGCGGTTCCTATTTTGGTATTTACCGAATTGGAGGAATGATTGTGACAGATAACAAAAATTTGGATTACTTTATTACGGATCTCGCAAACTTGTATACTCCTTACTTTGACGTATACCGTGACGAAAAGATTAATGACCTTTCACTTGCATTTATTGCCCAATTTAAACGCCGTGATGAGCGTTATATGGTTTCAAAAAAGATAAAAGTTTATAGTGTCGAAAATCAGCAAGTTATTTTCACAGCAGTTTGTAAAGGGGGAATTCAAGAAGGCTATTTGAAAAAGTTTCAGCAGGAGATAACGAATCATCTTGAAGGTTTTATACCAAATGATCGTGAGCATATGTCGACTGTTGCCCTTGGAATTATTGTTACAGATGAGGATGTTTCACAAGAAGATGTAAGGGAGGTGAGACGGTATAGAAAACTGAAATTCTTAAAGTTTGGATTCCATGGGTGGATAGAAATGTATCTAGCAATCATTAATCCTTATCATCAACAAATTGAGATACACCCAAAGGGAAAATCTTTGATCTCGCCAATGAAAAAACTATTGAAGGAGGAAGTTCACTTATGAGTGCAATTATGTTAATGGTCATGGCAGGACTAACTTTTATCGTTGCATATTTTACTTACGGTAAATATCTCGATAAAAAGTTAGGAATTGATCCTAATCGCGCGACACCGGCAATTGAAATGGCTGATGGAAAAGATTACGTTGCAGCAAATAAGCCGGTATTATTAGGTCATCACTTTGCAACAATCGCTGGTGGAGGTCCAATTGTGGGTCCAATCTCAGCAGCAGTTTTCGGGTGGATTCCAGCAGTTCTTTGGGTTATAATCGGGAGTATCTTTTTTGGTGGCGTTCATGATTATGCGTCGTTACAAGCATCTATAAGACATAAGGCACAATCAATCGGGACAATTATTAAGGAGTATATTGGAAAACGTGGGCAGACATTATTTTTAGCCTTTTCGATTGCAACAATTATTTTGATTGTTGGGGTATTTGCTGTTTTAGTATCTGATACTTTTGCATCTGTTCCAGAAGCAGCAACTGCATCCATGCTTTTCATTGTGGTAGCGATTATTTTTGGTGTAGCCGTTAATCAAATGCGTGTGAATTTTGTCGCAGCAAGCATTATCGGTGTGATTGTTATGTTTGCCTGTGTGTACGTAGGTATTTTATTTCCATTACATTTAAGTGCAACAGTTTGGATATTTATTTTATTAATTTATTCTTATGTTGCTTCTGTTTTACCAGTTTGGTTATTATTGCAGCCACGTGATTACTTAAATTCATTTTTACTATATGGCATGATGTTTGGTGGTTTTATCGGAATTCTTTTTGCAAACCCTGTAATTGAAATGACTGGATTTACTGGATTTTCAAATGCAACATTAGGACCATTGTTCCCAATTTTATTTATTACGATTGCTTGTGGAGCAATTTCAGGTTTCCACTCATTAGTAGCAAGTGGGACAACAGCAAAACAGTTAGATAGTGAAAAAAGTGGTCGTTTTATTGCTTATGGTGGCATGTTAATTGAAGGGTTTTTAGCAATTATTGTCGTTATTTCTGTTGCTTATATGTCCTCAGAAGTATTCAGTGCGAAATTAGCTGAATTAGGAGGTCCAATTCCAACGTTTGCAGCAGGGCTTGGATTTTTTATGAGTCATTTTGGACTTTCAGAAGCTGCTGGTATTACATTCGTTTCTCTAGCTGCCTCTGCCTTTTTAATGACAACATTAGACTCAGCAACAAGACTAGGTCGTTATGCTGTACAAGAGTTTGCAGAAGGGAAATCAAAGTTTTTTAGCAATGAGCATGTTGCAACCCTTGTTATCGTTATTGGTGCTGCAGCATTAGCTTTATCGGGTACGTGGAGTGACTTATGGCCGTTGTTTGGTTCCGCAAACCAAATGTTAGGAGCACTAGCTTTATTGGCAGTAGGTGTGTGGTTAATTAAACGCGGAATGACTTCATGGTTTGTTGTCATTCCAATGATTTTTATGTTTATTGTTACAATTTCCGCATTGTTAATATTAATGAAAGATAACTTTGTTGTCGGAAACTATTTATTAGTTGTGTCAGGATTTATCTTGTTCGTTCTTTGTATTTTCCTAGTTATTGAAGCATGGCAGTCGTTCAATAGAAAGGATAAGGATCGAACGATAAAGGCATAATTTTTTTAGCCAGAAATAATAGAATATTCAAATAGGATGATGAGGGTACCTGTTTTCGGGTACTCTTTTTTATGTAATAGATGAGGTTTCTTAAAAGATGAAGAGATATTTGCAAGGTTACTAAAAGAAAACAGTTGGAATGGTCACGTAGATACAGGTTACGTGACCTCCAGGGGTCAAATCAGTTTTAAAAACAGTTGGAATAGTAGCATGGTTTTAACCGTTTAATGAGCATAGAAGCTTTCATCTAATGATAAACACATACATATACGGGAACCTCTTACAAAAAATTATTACCAAAGAAGGTTAAATAGCTTTCTGACAATTAAGTTTGTATCGATTGGATACGTTTCAGCATCACGCCCATATTGCCATCCCCAAATATTAGCACGGCAATTAGGCTTGATTGGATTATAAGTAGGGGCGTCCTTTCGTGTTGTTACACCAAGTTTCGGTTCAGCACTCCAAATAATAAGTTCGTTTGCCACTTTTGGATTTTCTGAAACTGCTTGGCAATAAGACTGGTTAAAATCACCTGTAACTGGATTTTGAAATATTCCAGGAAGGTATCCACTAGGAATAAATGCATCCACGAAGCCGCAAATCCAGTCACTGTCGACTTGAAAGAATCGTTCTACATTTGCAAACAGCACTTTCCCTTTAGGTATTCCAAGTCTCCTTGCATGAAAAATCGTATTAATAGCTACCGTTTTTCCTCGGTCGTAACCAATGGCTTCAAGAAAATCATAGTAAATCGGTATAACCTTTATACCACTGTTATGCAATAGTTGGACTTCTTGCGCGGTAATACCTTCTGATGCTCCTTGTACTGTGGACAAATGTCTCCCCCAAAATTCTGGCTTTCCGAATTTATATAAAACACAATGATAAAGTTCTTTTGTCACTAAAGCTGCGGAGTCAACTCCCCAATGAGGGCTCACGTTACCTCCTCCAATCATTTAAATTTTTGTATAAGTACCCATAACATCATATGGTGTATTAGAAAAATCGAACACAAAAATAAGTGGGATTTATTTACTTTTCAGTTATTAACGAAGGTCAAATCAAGCGAGAAATTAGGTTCATAAGCTCGGGTAAAATGGTTGTCAAGGACAAAACAGGCGTGGAAACTGGTGCAAGTGTACAATAGAAGTGGTCTAATGGTAAAAACGAGTACAAAAGCTAATTGAAGTGTCCAATAGGGTGGTTGTCATGAACAAAACGGACACAATATGTGTAACTACTTAAAATCTAACCACCCTAGTATTCAAATAACATTATGTTTCTAACGGTTGCGTTGTCAATAATTTTTCAACGAATTCTTTAAATGGCAAGGGCCGACTGAAGTAAAAGCCTTGAACAGAAACATTGGCATAGTTGCTTAAAAATGTCAGGTGCTCTTTTGATTCAACGCCCTCTGCAACAATATTCAAATCTAATAATTGTCCAAGTGTTATGATTGCTCTTGTTAGTTGGGCGACTTTTTCATCGTTTAATACATTAAAAATATAAGATTTATCAATCTTCAACGTATCAACAGTAAGATCCTTTAAATAACCAATGGAAGAGAAACCTTTACCAAAGTCATCAATGGCAATTCGGAAATGACTATTTTTTAATTTAAGTATGGATGTGATTAAATCAGGATCTTCTTGTAAAGTCATAGTTTCTGTAATTTCAAATTGAACCTGTCTCGGTTTAATATGATATTTTTCAAGTACGTCTTTAATGACCGAATGAAAGTCGGGATGTTTGATTTGCTTTAATGAAAGATTAATACTAACATATAAATCTTTAAAACCTTTCTTTTGTAAAAGAGCTAAATCCCGGCAAGCTGTATTTAAAATATGAGCGCCAATGGGGATAATTAAACCGTTATTTTCAGCAACTGATATAAATTCTTGAGGTGGGATAAAACCGTCTTGCGGATGGTACCACCGTGCTAGTGCTTCTAAACCAATAATCGTTTTTGCATGGGAATCGACAATCGGTTGATAATGTACAGTAATCTCATGATTAAGAAATGCAGTGTATAAATTTTGTTCAATCCAGTTTTTTCGTATATGGCGATATTCTAATTCATCATTGTAAAAAATATATTGATTCTTTCCTAATCTTTTTGCTTCATAAAGAGCAATATCAGCTACTTGAATTAACTTGTCACTATCGACTCCATCATAAGGAAACAGGCTAACACCGATACTATTGGAAGCGAAAATTTCATGATGTCCAATGGTGATTGTTTCACCGAGCTCATCGACAATGGTTTCTACTTGATCCTTTATTGTGTCCTTATCTCCATGCATAATAATGGCATATTCATCGCCGCTAATGTGAGCGACAAAAGAATCCTTACAAAGAGTAACGAGTCTTTTTCCGAAAATTTTTAATACATCATCTCCAACAGCATGACTGTAAGTATCGTTAATATTTTTAAAATCGTCAATATCAATAATGATGACTGCAAATTCATTCGTCAAATCACTCGTATCAATTTCTTCTTTTAATTGCTTAACAAAATAGTGGCGATTAGGTAAGTCTGTCAATAGATTATGATAGGCTTGATGTTCAATCCGTCTTAAATACTCCTGTTTTTCAGAAATATCTTGGAACACAATTACCGAGCCTAATAACTTATCATTCTCAATTAATGGTGTGGCTACATAGGATACTGGGAATGCTCGTCCACTTTTGTGAATAAATATATCCTCATCCACTCTTACCGTTTCTTTATTTTCGTAACTTTTATTAATCGCACATTCAGTAAGTGGGAGAATACCTCCATTTTCATTACCATGAATGAGTGGATGAATGACTTTTCCGACAATTTCATCGAACTCATATCCAAGGAGTCGTTCTCCTTCTCGATTAATAAAAGTGAGTCGACGGTTGTGATCCATTACAAAAACACCCTCACCAAGAGAAGCGGTAATTGTTTTAAATCGTTTTTCATTATGCGTTAGTTTTTTTCGCGCTCGAATTAGTTTTTCAAAAGGTTCTTTCACCGTTGATATGTAAAGGACTCTCATAAAAAACCCAAATCCAATTATTTTATAAAGATGGCCTAGTAAATTTAACGAATCATAGACACTTAAATAGAGCGTAAAAATAAGTTCACTTAATAATAAATAGGAAAGGGCTAATATGAAATCGATTGTAACCGGTTTTCCCTTACTCTTATATAATCGAACTAATTTTGAGATTGACAGAAATAATAGAAAACTAATGAAATACTCGAACCATTTTTTTAATACAGTTGTACCTTGACCTTCAATGACAAGAAGAGGCAGTTCATTTTGAAAATACGTCATAATCGTCATTAAAACAAAAAGGAAAATGATCGTGTTCTGTAAATAAATATATCTTTTTGAAAGAGAAACGGTTTTTATCTTTGCATATAAAATAAAGATAATAAATAATGCTTGTGTAAGCCGTGCTAAAACCCAAAACCATGTTGCGATATTGACAGAGCTTTCGATGAATATGGCACCAGGCATACCGTTATAGGTTAATAAGTGTAATAGGTCCAGTACAGCGATGATGGAAAAGCCAGAAAAGTATAATAAGCGATCATTTGATTGTCGATATGAAAATACAATCCAAGACTGTATAGCTATACTAGTAGATATGATAATACTACATAACTCGAGGAACGTGTGTAAAGCTAAATAGTGGGAGTCCTTATGAACAACAGGATAGTCTTTTAAAAATAACAAAGTAATAAAATAAAAGAAGACGCCAACAGAAAGAATTATTAAATTCCTTTTTTCATGCTCATTTAATCTCATCATGATTTGACCGCCTTTAGACATGAATTTTGGAATAAATCTAGGAAAATGATTCTCTGATACTATTAAGATACAAGAAAATTACATATTTGTCGAAAAAACGGTTTTCATTCTATTCATAGTATGACGAATGTGTATAACCTTGAGAAATCTTTCCCGATGGTTTATTGAAATTCCATTTAAAATGATTGTTGCTTTGTTTTTATAACAACTGTGTTTCTCTTCTTTTTCGCTTCATAAAGTGCTTCATCTACCCGCTTGTAAAGGGTGTTAAATTGATCGTTTGGCTCCCATACAGTTACACCGATACTAACAGTTATATGAATAGACGTATGATCGATATTGATTGTATAATCTTGAACTTTCTTTTGAATTCGTTTGGCTAGCCGAATGCCTGCTTGTAAATTGGAATGAGGCAATAGGATGATAAACTCCTCCCCACCAAATCTTCCAAGTAGGTCCGATGTTCGAATAGATTCACGAAAAATCTGTGCAGCTTTCTGAATAACTCTGTCACCTACATCATGACCAAAACGATCGTTCACCGACTTAAAATAATCAATATCAATTAGTAATAATGAAAAGGGTTGATTTTCCGCATTCGCTTCTTTAATTAATGTATGGACGACACTATCGATGTATCTCCGGTTATATATACCTGTCAAAAAATCTGTCCGTGCCTCAATGGAGCGAATCTCATTCAGGCGTTCCAGTTCTAATATTGTTTCTTCAAGTTGTTGATTTTTCTCTTCTAATTGCTGTTTCGCATGTTGAAGTAAGCCGTTCAATTGTTTGTTTTCTTTCAACATAATAAATTGGCGAGAAAAAAGTAGGAAAAAGCTAAGTACTAACCCAATAAATAACTCATCGATTCCTGAATCATAAATGCCATATACAATTGTTAAGAGTACAATACAAACAATAGGTAAAAAGTGAGATTGGGTAAAATCCTTTTTTCTTAACAATGACGATTCGGTTTTTGCTTGACGATCTACGTATAAAGTAGTAAGACCAATATAAAACATAGACATCGTCCATAAAGGGTCATATATATTACCAGTTACATACGTTCCGTTTGCTACTGCATAAAGATAGACTGAATCACAAATAAAGGAAATGGTCATACTGAAAAGAAAAATGTTTAACGCCATTTTTGTTGATGTATTTTGTTTAATAAAAAAACGAGCATGTACGATACCAAATAATATGAGTAAGTCAAGAAGTGGATAGGATACTAAAACGATCAGTTCTCGAATCGAGGCATCCCTACCTTGAAAAATAGGACCGATTAATAAATACCAACTAAACGAAGTAATGACGATAACGATTATTAATATATCGACAATGGTAATAGCCATTTTTGTTTTACGTAAATCATGGGCGACAAGAAAAATGAAAGCAGTTAAGAAGATCATTGGCTGTAATAAGAAAAGGTAATCTGAAATATATGGAAATGTTGGTTCAGTGTTCGTTTTAAGTATAAAAAAGTCTAAAAAAAGTTCTGCCAAAATATACGATACCATCCCAAAAAGTATGAGTCTCCAAAATAAACGCTCTCCTTCATTCATCCGTCTAATTAGGAGATAAAGTAGACTAGCTGATATAAGTGGTCCCATTAAGGACAAAATGCCAGCAAATATTTGTGCAACAGGATTGTGATAAAAATTTAAAACGACATAGTAAATAAGGATATGTATAGGAATATAAATGATTAGAAATCGCTTAAGGGAATTCCTTTTAAATTTTTTCATGTCACTTCACCCTTAATTTAAAGTTAGCAAGACTAATTAACTAGTAATATTTTCCTATACCCATTTTACCAGATATAAAAGTTCTGTCTATTAAAAAAAGAAGATGCGCTGAAACGAAGGGTATGTAGAAGGACAGTCTGATATCAATAAAAGAACTTCCAAAATAACATAAAAAACGGGGCTGTCCAGAAAGTCGTATTTGATCTCCGGTGGCCCCTATTCATGGTTAGTAGAAAAGTACAAAATTTTAATTTTTCCTTTCCTTTTACGCTTAAGCACACAAGGAAGGCTCAAACAGCTACATCAAAGACGAAAAACTCTCTTTCTTATCAAGAGAACTCTTGATATATCAACATTCTGGATGATTACATTTTTTGGATATCCCCATTTTGGACAGCCCCCCTTGGAGATTTAAGCATTTTTCATAAGTATTTCATTGCGAGTCCATGGTTTTGTTAACCAACGTTTATAGGCGAATATTCCGCGTACCCATTCATCCATACCTTGAGCAATCCAAACCCCAAGTAATCCTAAACCAAAGACAATACCTAACATATAGCTAAAGAGAACAGCAACTCCCCACATGGAGATGACACCAATAATGACAGGAAATTTCACGTCCCCTGCAGCTTTTAAAGAACCCATTAAAACAATATTCATTGCTCGCCCAGGTTCAATAAAGACAATGGCCCAAAGTACTGGTAACCCAATCGCTATAATTTCAGGGTCATTTGTAAATAGCTCTAACAGTGGTTTTCCGATAAAAGCAATGACAAGTGATGTTAAAAGAGACACGAGCATAGAAATTTTTAATGTTTTGATTCCACGATGCATGGCTCGATTGTATTGTTTTCCCCCGATATATCGGGCTACAAGTAGCTGTGTTCCTTGAGCAATGGCTAATGTGAATAAATAACAAAGCATGGATATATTCAAAATATAAATTCTTGCCGCTAAAGCACCGGACCCTAAAACCGCTACAAATCCAGTAATAACTACTTGAGAAAATTGATAAGATAAGTTTTCTCCTGCTGATGGAAGTCCGATGGCTAATAGTTCACGTATATCATTTCTATTAAAATGGATTAAGTCTTTTACATAAAGTCGTAAAGTGAGTCGTTTATTTACTAAATAAATAAAGGCGATAATAACAAAAACTCTTGCAATAACGATCGACCAGGCCACACCAACAACTCCTGTAATCGGTAGTCCGAAAATTCCTGTTACGGAGATGATGTTCCCGGTAATACTAATCATATTCATAATGACCGTGACAATCATGGCATCTTTCGTGTAGCCGTGACTACGTAAAACGGCACTTAGAGCAAGAGACACTGCCTCGAGAAAAAGTGAAATCCCTGTAATTTTCACAAAAATGGAAGCGAAAGGAAAAACATCTTCAGCGAGTCCATAAAAGCTAAGGAAAAAATCGCCAAATAAAACGATAGCAACTGTAATGACAATTCCAATCCAAAAATTAAACCCAAAGGCTGAGCGGGATAATCGTCGTGCTTTGTCGAATTGACTAGCACCGAGACTTTGACCAATTAAAATGGTTGCACCAATGGATGTAATATTAAATACTAAAATAGCAATATTTAAAATTTGGTTTGCAACACCAACTCCAGCAACTGCTTGGTCGGAGTAATGGCTCAAAATCAATGTTGCTATAATCCCGATACTCATATGCAATGTAATTTCAATAAACAATGGCCATGTAATGCTAAAAAGTGATTGCTCTTGATATTTATTTTTTGTTTCTGTCAATCTTATCCCTCTTTGCTGTATGTTGTCGTGTAAAGTTAATTTTAACCCGTTATCAAGAAAAAAGGTATAAGATTTTAGTGACATTTTATTTACTTTATTCAGATACAAGATGGTTTGTCCTTAAAGAGGGTGGTTTTCTGTTTTGAGGTTGCAAAAAAACAATATTTTATTATTTGAATCAATTTCATAATTCTAACGCTTAGAGCCAACGTGCAAAAGTTCATTTTGATCTTGTTACACTTATTTATAATTCTTCAAAATTAGCCTGTGATCGAATAATACGTTATTCGTCCGCCATGCTGCATAAACTTGCGACAAAAATATAATATCTTCATACGATTGCCCCTTTAAAAAAATTAAATAGAGTAGGGTCTAGTTTGTGATGGCCACTTTTTTCAAAAACATAGATATCCCAAATTAAATAATCAATTTTCCATTTCTGGGTAGATGGATTTTTATAAAAAGCTTTTATGAAATTGAGTCATTTGTTTAGGAAAGTCGGTACCATATCTGGGGTGAAAAGAGCTTGGAGGGTCTTTTTGGTACGAACTGCTAGATGTTCTGATAAAGATGTGGATGAATACTCCAAACCTTAACACAATTGTTACAATATTTTAACGTTAGCTTAATACTATAAAAAGGGAAGATTTTGTAAATTATAAATAAGCATGATATGCTATATATATGAATTCATAGTAAACTAGGGTGATTTGTACATATTTTGAAAGGTCTAGGCATCGGATGGGGGGACTTGTTTGGAAGCAAATCAATCTAACTTAAACTTTGAAGAAATTATCGGACAAATTACAGACGCCTTTTTTGTTCTTGATAGCAACTGGATTTTTAAATACATAAATACGAAAGGGGCTGAAATGATTGGGAGGAAGGACTCGAGTGAATTAATTGGAAAATGTCTGTGGGATGAGTTTCCTGCAGCTATACATAATAATTTCTATAAGAACTACAGGAAAGTTATGGATAAGAAAATCCCAATTGAGTTTGATGAATTTTATCCAGAACCATTAAATCGTTGGTTTCACGCTCGAGCTTATCCTCTCACTGAGGGGATTTCTGTCTTTTTTCACGATGTGACAGAAATAAAAATAAAACAAAAACAAAACGATGCTCATTATGAACAATTATTTGCACAAAATCACGATGGAATCTTACTAGTAGATGTAGAAGGTAATATTACAAGTGCAAATCGAGGAATGGAAAGGATCACAGGTTATCATATCGGATATTTTCTTGATAAAAAGTTTTTCGAAGGTGTGTTAGTAGATGAAATTGATCCTCTCTATTTAAAATCTGTTTTTAATAAAGTGATTAGTGGTGAGACACAAACAATGAGTCTCGACTTGAAACATCGGAATGGGGCCATTATTCATTGTGATATTACATGTTTTCCTGTTGTGGTTTTGGATGAAATTGTTGGCGTCTTCGTGATTATTAGAGATGTTACGAAAATAAAAGAATTAGAGTGGAATCTAAGACGTAGTGAACAGAAATATCGATCATTAAAATATCATAACCCTGAAGGAATTTGTTCTTTTGACTTAAATGGAAAATTAATTGGTGTTAACCCTGCATTAGAAGCAATGAGTGGTTATTCAAGAGATGAATTTCTTCTTTTACATATGGAGCAATTATTTCACCCAGATGATATTCCAATTTTAACGGATTGCATCCAAAACATTTTAGATGGTGAAGGTACTGTTGATTCTTTTAATATAAAAATGTTGAATAAGGATGGTCAATTGTTACATACAGTATTAACGGTCGTACCAATCTATATTGAAGAAGTATTAGAAGGATTTTATTTAATCATTAAAGATGTAACAGAAGCAAAGAAAACGGAAGAATTACTCATTCAATCAGAAAAACTATCGGCAGTAGGTCAATTAGCTGCATCGATTGTCCATGAAATTCGCAATCCACTAACATCATTAATGGGATTTTTGCAATTAATTGAACATAGTTACGGAGTTAAAGATGATTATATAAAAATTATGTCAGATGAATTAATGCGAATTAACTCGATAACGAACGAACTACTCGTTTTAGCAAAGCCGCAAGCGAAAAAGACACAAGAGGAAGATATTGTTCATCTAGTAACTGATGTCATAAAATTAATGAACACCCAAGCGTTATTGGCTGGTATAGAAATAACATTAATCAAAGAGGAACATGTACCAAAATTAATGTGTGACGGTCAACAGTTAAAACAAGTTTTCATCAATTTAATTAAAAATGGAATCGAGGCAATGACCGGTAAAACAGGGACGATTTTTGTAAATATAAAAAGAACAGGTAATCATATTGAAGTGTCAATTCGTGATGAAGGAATGGGCATGACAGAAGAGCAAATAAAACATATTGGTGAGCCGTTTTTTACAACGAAGCGAAAAGGGACAGGCCTAGGCATGTTAATGACCTCAAGTATTATCGAAAATTATAATGGACAATTAAAGATTACTAGTGAGGTCGGAAAAGGAACGACGATGTCCGTCTACTTACCACTTGAATCGTAATGAAGGACTGTACGGAAAAAGGATTCGCTTATCCGGCAGTCCTTCGATTTAATTATCGGATTTCCTTTTTAAGCGTCCATTCTTTTTAGCAGCTTCACGTAAAAGGTATTCAATATGACTGTTGACACTACGGAACTCATCCTGTGCCCAACGTTCAATAATCGCATATAATTCTGGATCAATTCGAAGCGGAAAATTTTTCTTTTTCGCCATTATTATTCACCACTAATACAAACTTCCTACGTTAACAACAGGTTGTGTTCCGCGGTCGGATATGATGGCAACCATAATATTATTGACCATATTTACCTTTCGTTCTTCATCAAGATCTAAAGTACCGTTTTCTTGTAATTGTTCTACAGCCATTTGTGCCATGGATACTGCCCCTTCAACAATCTTTTGCCGTGCAGAGAGAATCGCAGACGCTTGTTGGCGTTGAAGCATCGCACTGGCAATTTCTGTTGAGTAAGCTAAGTGGGTAAGTCTTGCTTCCAACACTTCTACACCAGAAACAGCTAACCGTTCTTGAATATTTCTTGCCAACTCCTCTGAAACTGTATCAGAATCACCTCGTAAAGTAACCTCTTCATCTGTAAACGTATCATAAGGATATTTGCCAGCAACATGACGAATGGCTGTCTCACTTTGAATTTCGACAAACTCCTCATAATTATCTACTTCAAACACTGCTTTTGCAGAATCAACGACTTTAAAAACAACAACCGCAGCAATTTCAATCGGATTTCCTTCCACGTCATTTACTTTTAGTTTTTTACTATTAAAATTGCGTACCCGTAACGAAACCGTTTTTCTTGATGTTAATGGGATTGTTAAGTAAAGCCCGCTCTCACGTATTGTTCCCATATATTTTCCGAAAAACGTAATTACCTTTGCTTGGTTTGGTTGTACGATTGTAATTCCCGTAAATATGAATAGTCCAGCTAGAGCGAATAGGCCAGTCGATAGATAATACATATGAAGAGCGGAAAATATCGCTGCACCGACGAGGAAAATGAGTAATAAAATCCCTACGAATCCATTTATTGTAAAAGCTTTCTTTTCAATCATAAAAGTGCCTCCTTTTTAATATTGTAATTATACTATTATGATATCATATGTATATAAAATAAGCAATAGTCGGACTACTATAAAAGGGAATGACTAATCATTATTTGTTACGGGAATAGTAAAGATGCGTCGGAAAATGAAAGGGGGTAGAGATGATGAAGAAAACAAATGATGTATTGTCAAATGCACCAAGTGAAGAGACTTATTCGGTAAATACAGAAATGAATACGCGCCATCCTTATCAAAAGCAACATAACGATCCAGGCAATTCTGTAAATGAACATAAAAATTTAGAAGAAGCAAATATATTCGTTAATCAAGGCGAAATCGGTCAACAACGAGAGAATAATTAAATCTCTTATTCACAAAACAACTAGGCTTCAAAGTCCTAGTTGTTTTTTATTGAGTTTTTTTGATGTGAGCATATTGTATAAATTTATTTTTAAAAAATGAAACTTAGCCTAGGGGAAAACCGTAATATAAGTATCATTCTCTCAATATGATGGAACGAAATCTTTTTTTGAAAAGGGGGGCTTACCATCGAGATTTTTGGCTATCCGATTCAAACGATTTATTTAGCAATTTTAATTATTTCTGGTGTACTCATTCTTTTTTACATGTTATTTGGTGATTTTTTAGATGGAGTTGGGGATGTTTCACCTTTTCTAAACCCGACTTTATTGCTTGCTTTTCTTATTTTCCTCTCTGCTTCAGGTTATATTTTTGAGCTAGTGACCTCCATTCAGAGTGTTTGGATACTCGTCATTTCAGCTATCGGTAGTTTTATTTTAACAACTTTACTAAATGTATTTATTTTAGTTCCTTTGTCGTCGGCTGAGGAGTCACTCGCCTATACCGATGAATCGTTGAAAGGGAGGATTGGTACGGTGATTATCCCCGTCCCAAATGATGGTTATGGAGAAGTTTTAATTGAAAGTAATAGTGGAAGAATTGCAAAGTCGGCTATTAGTTTCCATCAATCTGAAATTCTAGAAGGAGTAAAAGTTTTAGTTGTTGATGTCAAACAGGGAGTCTTACAAGTTATTCCGTATGATGAGAAAGCCGTGTATCAGAAATATGAGTTGTAGGTGAGTTACGAGGGAAAACTCATCGCTTATGAAAAAGAAAATATGATTTATTGGAGGTATGTAGAATGAACCCAATATGGATTGTTATTGGTATTGTCGTTGTTCTTCTTTTAGCACTTATCGGTGTTTTTATTACGAAATATCGAACGGTTGGACCTGACGAAGCACTTATTGTAACTGGAAGCTATTTAGGAAGTAAGAATGTAAATTTAGATGAATCTGGCAATAAAGTGAAAATTATTCGCGGTGGCGGGACATTTGTCTTACCAGTCTTTCAACGAGCAGAACCTTTGAGCTTATTATCTAGTAAATTAGAAGTCTCAACACCTGAAGTGTACACTGAACAAGGTGTTCCAGTCATGGCGGATGGAACTGCAATTATTAAAGTAGGTAGTTCTATCGGTGAAATCGCAACAGCGGCGGAACAATTTTTAGGAAAAACAAAACAAGATCTTGAAAATGAAGCACGTGAAGTACTGGAAGGTCATTTACGATCAATATTAGGATCGATGACAGTTGAAGAAATTTATAAAAATCGCGATAAATTTTCCCAAGAAGTACAACGAGTGGCAACACAAGATTTAGCGAAGATGGGATTAGTCATTGTGTCATTTACGATTAAAGATGTTCGTGATAAAAATGGTTACCTCGAATCGCTAGGGAAACCACGTATCGCTCAAGTAAAGCGTGATGCCGATATTGCTACAGCTGAAGCCGAAAAAGAAACGAGAATTAAAAAGGCAGAAGCTTCAAAAGATGCGCAAAAGGCAGAATTAGAACGGGCAACTGAAATTGCGGAGGCAGAAAAAGAGAATCAATTAAAAATTGCGGAATATCGTCTTGAACAAGATGTAGCCAAAGCGCGTGCAGACCAAGCATATGACTTAGAAAGTGCCCGTGCGAAACAACAAGTTACCGAACAAGAGATGCAAGTTAAAATTATTGAGCGCCAAAAGCAAATTGAATTAGAAGAAAAAGAAATTTTACGCCGCGAAAAACAATACGACTCAGAAGTTAAGAAAAAAGCTGATGCCGATCGTTATGCTGTTGAACAAGCAGCAGCCGCAGAAAAAGCAAAAAAAATGGCCGATGCAGATGCAAACAAATACCGAATTGAAGCACTAGCGAAAGCCGAAGCAGAACGAATTCGCATTGATGGTTTAGCCAAAGCCGAAGCCCAAAAAGCACAAGGAACAACGGAAGCGGAAATTATTCGTTTGAAAGGGATTGCCGAAGCGGAGGCAAAACAAAAAGTTGCAGAAGCATTTGAGAAATTCGGGCAAGCAGCAGTACTCGACATGATTTTAAAAATGCTTCCTGAATATGCAAAACAAGTTGCATCTCCACTTGCGAATATTGACCAAATTACAGTTGTCGATACAGGATCAAGTGACCAAAACGGTGGAGCAAATAAAGTTACCGGTTATGCAACTAATTTAATGAGTACTTTGCAAGAATCTTTGAAAGCATCTTCCGGCATAGATGTTAAGCAATTATTGGAAAACTTATCAGGTAAAACGAAATAATCCATCTCCGGTTAAGTTAGAGAAAAATCCTCACAGATGGTTGTGAGGATTTTTTGATGCCTTTGATAAAACGGTGAACTAGAGTGGTTATGGGAGATTCTTAGTTTGGTGGGGAAATTGATTAAAGGGTTAATGAGGTGGTTATGGAAGATTCTTTGTTTAGTATAGAAAATGATTAACGGTCAACAAGAGGAGGTATAGACGCTCAATTTACCGAAATGGTCATTTAGAAGAGTTATAGACACCTCAAATCCCCCTGTAACTTTCCCCTTCCTTTTAAGTGAAATGTTTAGTATAATGGTAAAGTTCAAATAATATAAGCGAAAGATGGATTTATGCAGGAATTGGGAATAAAAAACGACTTCGGGAGTTCTTAGTGGAATGTTATTATTAAGTACTATAATTGTTCCATTTGGCATTCTATCAATAAATTTCTACACTTTTCTGTAAATTCTGGTGGCACTATTGCAGATGCAATGACAAAATTTCTTGTTAAAAAGTGTCATTTTAATAAAACGGTAGCTACATATATCTCTAAAGCTTTTGTTTTGATAGTCTTTTAAAAAGTGATGTGTATTTTATGAATAAAAAAAATCAAATTTTGTTTGCTGTATTAATTATTATGGCATTATTTTATTAGCGGAATGTTACTACCTGTGCATGCACCTTTATGGCATAGGGCCATTGGTTTATTGGTCATAATTGGTTGGGGAATATTAATTCTTAGTATCTGGAAAAGCAAACAAAAAAAGTAACATGATAAACGGCATATCAATTGGTATGCCGTTTGTTATGTTTAAGAATATACTTTGCGCATTGGTACGCGTCTCAATGTAAGAACGCGGTTAAAAGCTTGTTACTTTATGTAATCAATACATATTTTTATCAATACAGTAAATAATAAGAGTTGAGCATCTATATATTGCAGATGAGCAACTCTTATTTTTGTGTAAATGAACTTTTTCAGCGGACTACACAAAGAAAAAGATTCTTCACGAATACTCACTTTACAACTTTTCTCTATCATCAAAATACTCAATCAACCCGTCTAATCCCTTTATAAATTTCATTAATAACAATTGGAATGAGCGAGACTCCGATGACGAAGACCCAGTCTTTCGCGCTGATCACATAAATTCCAAATACGTCGTGGAAAAATGGAACGTATACTAATAAAGCTTGGATAAAAATACCAATGACGATTGCGGCAATGAGTAGCTTGTTAGAAAAAAGTCCAACTTGAAAGATAGATTTTCTTCGGCTCCTTAAATTAAGAGTATGGAATAGTTGAGAAACACTTAACGTAATAAATGCCATTGTTTGCGCATGTGTTAGAGCGTTATTTGTTATATTCTCAAAATCAATCGTAAAGAGTGTGCTTGCTCCAGTATAGTAGCGTAATCCTTCGATAAATGCGAATAACGTTATAAAACCGATTAGCATCCCATTTAACACGGTATATGCACCGTTTCCGTGGACAAAAAAGCTTTCTTTTGGATTGCGTGGTTTATCTTTCATCACATCCGGATCATCTGGGTCCATACCTAAAGCGATTGCTGGTAATGTATCTGTAATTAGGTTTACCCATAAAATTTGTACGGCTGTTAATGGAGCTGGCCAACCTAATAAAATCCCAAGGAAGAGCGCGGTAAGTTCACCTAAATTACAAGATAGCAGAAAGAGTATTGCTTTTCGAATGTTTTGGAAGATGTTTCGCCCTTGTTCAACGGCTGCAACAATCGTTGAAAAATTATCGTCTGTTAAAATAATATCACTTGCACCTTTTGCTACATCGGTTCCAGTAATACCCATTGCAACTCCAACATCTGCCTGTTTTAACGAAGGGGCATCATTTATGCCATCCCCTGTCATGGAGGTGATTTGGCCATTATCTTTGAGAGCTTTCACAATCCGAACTTTATGCTCTGGTGAAACACGAGCAAATACACGCACAGTTTTTACTCTTTCTTTCAGGTCCGTATCGCTAAGTTCATTAAGCTCTTGACCGGTCAACGTTTGGGAAAGACTATCAGCAATACCAAGTTCTTTTGCAATTGCAAGGGCAGTATTTTGATGGTCACCAGTAATCATAACCGTTTGAATGCCAGCTTCTTTGCATTGCTGGATCGAATGTTTAACCTCTTCTCTTGGAGGGTCAATCATGCCGACGAGACCGAGAAAAGTGAGATGTTCTTCTAATTCTCCATTCATGTCTTGTATAGGTAAAGGGTTCCTTTCTGCAATCGCTAGTACACGTAAAGCGGTATCAGACATTTTTTTCGATGCGGTCATAATATTTTCTTGATCTTGCTTCGTTAAAGGACGGGCTTGTCCATTTTCAATAATTGTTGTCGTTCTTGGTAAAATGCTTTCCAATGCGCCTTTTGTAATAGAAAAGAAGCTATCCTCATTCTCATGAACGGTTGTCATCATTTTTCTATCTGAATCAAATGGTTTTTCGTTTATTCGTTTATAGGTTTGTTCCAAGTCTTCTTTTGACAAATCGAATTGTTTCCCTGCAGCAACGAGAGCGATTTCAGTAGGATCCCCTGAATCGATTGTTGCATCGTTACAAAGTATCATCCCTCGCATAAAACGATAGCCAACGTCTGTATTTAAATGAATACCACTCAAGTCATCATACTTACCGTCAATAAAAACTTTTGTTACCGTCATTTTATTTTGTGTTAATGTCCCGGTTTTATCAGAACAAATAACACTTACAGATCCTAATGTTTCGACAGCTGGTAGTTTACGAACAATGGCATGCTGTTTACTCATTTTTTGTACACCGAGAGCAAGAACAATGGTAACAATCGCAACCATTCCCTCAGGTATTGCCGCTACCGCCAAACTTACCGCAATGAGAAACATATCTAACACGTTTCGACCTTGGAAATAGCCGACAAAAAACATAACTATACAAATGACAACGGCGCCAATACCTAGTATTTTTCCGAGTTCGTTTAATTTCTTTTGTAATGGTGTGATTTCCTTTTCTTGGCCACCAAGCATTTTAGCAATTTTACCGATTTCCGTTTCCATTCCCGTATAAACAACAACCCCTGTACCACGCCCATAAGTTGTTAAAGTTGACATAAAGGCAATATTTTGTTGATCACCAAGTGGAACTTCTGAATTAGCAACCCAGTCTGCGTTTTTGTCAACAGGCACAGATTCACCGGTTAATGCCGATTCCTCAATTTGTAAATTGGCAGTTTCAATTAATCTTAGATCGGCAGGAACAAATCGGCCTGCATCGAGAATGACAACATCGCCGGGAACAAGCTCTTCCGATGAAATTTCACTGACCTTCCCGTCCCGTTTGACAATCGCTTTCGGTGTCGATATCTTCTTTAATTCTTCTAATGCTTTTTCTGCTTTTGATTCTTCAACAATTCCAATAACGGCGTTTAAGACAATCACGATAAAAATAATAATCGCGTCGGTGATTTCACCAACAAAGGAAGAAACGATGGCAGCGATGATTAAAATCCAAATTAAAATACTGTTTATTTGTTCCCATATCATCCGCCAGATGGAAGTTTTCCTTCCTTCTTCAAACTTGTTCGGGCCAAACTTTTTTAATCGTTGTTCCGCTTCTTGACTTGATAGACCTTTTTGAACGTCTACTTGTAGTTCTTCGGTAATCTCTTTCATTGACTGCGTATACCACTTTGTCAATTTAGCCCACATCCTTTATCAGATGGAATGATTTCTATATCTCTATTATGTCATATTTTTCACAAAAGTTGATATGAACATAAATTGTTAAGGAAACTTTCATTTTTTTATAGTAAAAACACTTGTGAAATAGTTTATAATGAAATTGTTAATGATAATGATTTTCAATAACGAGTTCCAAATTAGAAGGGAATGATTCTCAAATGGTATTATTTGATCTAAAACAAGGAGAATCTGCAACGATTAAAGATTTATCATCACTGAATCAATTAGTTAAAACAAGATTAATGAATTTAGGGATTTATTTAGGTTCAGAAGTAAATATAAAATCCAAAATGCCCCTTGGTGGCCCGTGTGTTATTGAATGTAATGGACAGCGAGTAGGTATTCGAAGTCAAGAAGCCAAATCCATTCGGGTGGAGATAAAATGATGCAAATTGCCCTTTTAGGAAACCCAAATATCGGAAAAACATCGCTTTTTAACCAGCTAACAGGTTCGTATGAGTATGTTGGCAATTGGAGCGGAGTAACGGTTGAGGAGAAGGTTGGCTTATTAAAAAATAAAAAAGCATATTTAGTTGATTTACCAGGAACCTATTCGTTAACACCATTGTCACGTGATGAGCGGGTTGTTACAGAATTTTTACTTAAAAATGAATTTTCATCAATTGTGAATATCGTAGACGCTTCTCAATTACAACGCAATCTACATTTAACGATTGAGTTGTTGGAGTTTGAAAAACCGCTCATGATGGGATTAAATATGATTGATGTTGCCCAGTCCCATGGATTAGAAATAGATGAGCAAATGTTAGCGGATAAACTTGGTGTGAATGTACAACCGATTATTGCACGGACAGGTAAAGGTTGTACTCGGTTGATGGATAAAATAATCGGGCAGGAAAATAAGATGGGAAAATCCTTTCAACTGTATTATGGTGAGGGAATCGAAAAAGGAATTACGATATTAGAGGAATTACTAGACGGAAAAGAAGTTCAATTACCTTCAAAAAGATGGTTAGCCATTCAATTTTTTGCCGGAAATGAAACAGTAAAGACGTATTTACAAAAATTGACTGACTCGCAAACACTAGAGGAATTATTTACTTCGGTTGAAAAAGAAACGATAAAACAGGCGGGACATTCTGTACAAGATACAATTTATGAAAAACGCGATGAATTTATTGTTGCTTTGTTGAGAGATGTTGTTTCCGTAATAAAAGATGTACCCCAAACTTTTACAGAAAAAGTTGATCGCTTTGCAACGAATAAATATTTAGGAATGCCAATCTTTTTAGTGCTGTTATATTTAATGTTTATGATCACGTTTAACTGGATTGGAACGCCTTTGTCAGATAGATTTGACGCCTTTTTATCAGGGCCTTTTACAGGCTGGTTAGAGGGTATGTTAAAACATCTCGGAACGTCTGAATTTTTATACAAATTAATTATTGAAGGAATTGTACCAGGGGTTGGTGGCGTTCTTGTTTTTGTCCCACAAATATTTATTTTATTTTTCTTTATTTCAGTTTTAGAGGACTCGGGATATATGGCTCGGATTTCACTTGTAATGGATCGCATTATGCAAAGTATTGGTTTGAATGGAAAAGCGTTCATTCCAATGGTTATTGGGTTCGGCTGTAATGTCCCTGGAATTATGTCGGCACGGACGATTGAGCAACCAAAAGAGAGATTGATTACAATCTTATTGACACCACTTATGTCATGCTCTGCACGTTTACCAGTATATGCATTGTTTGCCGGTGTATTTTTTAAAGGGAATGAAGCACTTGTTGTTCTTTCTTTATATACATTGGGGGTTGTTCTTGCACTTGTTTTAGCAAAACTATTTTCAAAAACAATCTTAAAAAGTGAAGAGTCTCTATTTGTTGTTGAACTGCCACCGTATCGGGTTCCACATATAAAAACATTAGCAAAGAGTACGTGGGATAAGGGGAAAGGCTTTGTTAAAAAGGCTGGAACTTTTATTTTTGGAGGAACAGTCGTTATTTGGGTATTATCAGTAGTTGGATTTGGTGGTTTTCATGTGGCGATGGATGATAGTTTATTGGCAAGTGTGGGGAGTTTTATCGCACCAATTTTTGCACCACTTGGTTTTGGAACATGGCAAGCAGCTGTTGCATTAGTAACCGGATTTTTAGCAAAAGAATCAATTGTTGCGACAATGAATATTGTTTACCATACTGCATCGGCCGCCTATTTACAAGGAATGGTTGCCAATGCATATACAGCATTGTCAGCATACAGTTTTCTTGTGTTTATTTTATTGTATATTCCTTGCTTAGCTACAGTGGCAACGATAAAAAAAGAAACAGGTTCAACAAAATGGACGATTTTTTCAATGGTTTATCCATTTGTTATCGCATATGTGATTTCATTCACAATTTATCAAGTAGGGAAGTTAATCGGATTGAATTAACAAATGTTTGGTGTGGAAGTAAAGCTTTCAACAGAAAATATAGAAAGAAGATGATTTCATGATTAATATCATTTTAGGAGTTGCGATTTTTAGTTACGCAATCTGGACGATAATGAAATTTATTAAGCGGAGTAGTAAAGGGAAATGTGCAGCTTGCGACTTACGAGATGCCTGTGAAAAATGCCAAAGTGAGGCGAGTGTTCGAGATTGATAAATCCAGGAAAAGCGGTCTTTTTTCGGGAATTCATGTGGAACTTCGGAAATTCAGCTTGCACTTTTAGAAAATCGTGGCAAAACTTCAGAAATTAGGCAGGACTTCGAGAACAGTAGAAATACGAAAAAATGTACCAACTTCGGAATCCCCAAATCCCTAGAAAAATAAAGAGGGTTACCAACTNCTGCGACAAAGACGGAAAAGAAGAAGGGGGGAGCATTAGAAGTCTCCATTGAAAAAGCTTCGTATATCTGGACAGAAGAAAGTGGAGATTTTTCCGAAGATGCGAAAGAAGCTCCTTTAGAGGTCGTCTTAAATATTAAAAATAGATCAAAATCAACATTATCCATTACACCTCGAAATGCTATTTTCCTTTATGACGGAGACAATCAACTTGCACCAATTGACATTTACGGTAATTATACGGGTATTGGTGGCGACAGAACGAGTGATATTAATCCTGGAAAGTCGACAAAAATGACATTTTATTTTAACGTTGAAAAAGGGAAGAAATACGAACTTGGAATTAAGCCAATGTTAATGGATCCAGGAAAGGAACCGAAAGAAGTCGTCCTAACCTTAGATACAAATAAATATAGTGATAGCTATGAAAAATTAGCAGAACCCATTCAAGCTTTAAGCGCGTTCATTGACACAGTCTTCTTGAAAAAAGAAAATAAAGCATATGATAAATTAGTTGCGATGAATCAAGAAGCGGCAATAAAAGAAGCAAAAGACTATTTTAAAGAAACATTAAATCTAAGCATGTTTAAAAAATTGACAGAAAAAGATATAGATAAGGCACAAGAAGAGTATATCTCACTTCTAAATGAAAAAGCATCCTACACCATTTCCCTTGTCGAATTTGGAAATGATAAAGCAACTGTTCGTGTAGAATATGAAACGATTCCATTAAACGACCTTTATCAAGGAATTTTTGATTATTCCGATGCTTATCGTGAAAAAACTGGAAATTATGATACAGATAAAAGATACCAATACGCTTTCTCTAAAATTGACGATATTATGGGTTCTATCTCAGTAAAAAAAGGAACGGCAATAGATATGAATCTAATGGCAAAAGATGGAAAGTGGGAAATTGATCAAGCGAAAGATTATCCTTATGAAAGCTTATTCACCACTTTTGGATCCGGAAAAATTTACTAAATAAAAAAAGAGGCCTGGCGTGTAAAATGGTACCTGTAGGTAGGACACTTGAAAAAGAGGGTTTCACCTACAGGTATTTTTTTATATACTTGAATTTTAGAATATGAGGATTAGGGGACAACATGAGTAAAATAACTTTTTCAACCAAAGAGATAAAAACACTTCAACAGAATCCAAATATACATCGTGTCAGCGATCGGTCTATTACCTATACTGACGATTTTAAAAATAGATTTATTGATGAGTACCTAGCTGGCAAACTCCCTCGTCAGATCTTTGCGGAGAACGGTTTCGATGTGGACGTTATAGGAATAAAACGAATCGAACAGTCAGCCTGCAGGTGGAAAAAGGCCTATGAGAAGAATGGCTTGATTGGGCTTACGGATACGAGGAAAAACGCTTCCGGCAGACCCTTGAAACGTGAGCTTTCACCGTCCGAAGTGATTGAAAGACAAAAGGCAAGAATCGAACTGTTGGAAGGACAGGTTGAGCTGTTAAAAAAGCTAGAAACGACAGAAAGGAGGCTGCTAAACTCAAGCGAAAATCTAAATCCGAATAATGCATATCAATTGATTCAGGAGACCATTGAACAAAATGGATTTAAGGGGATGACCAGGTATCTATGTGGCCTCTTAGAGGTATCCCGGTCTGGATATTATAGCTACCTAAAGGCTTCCTCTTTCCGGGAAGCAAAGGAGAAATTGGATCTTGAAGCGAAGGAAATCATTTTAAAGGCCTTTAATCGGCGCGGATATAAGAAAGGTTCACGCTCCATTAAAATGATACTGGAGAATGATTTTAACATTACGTTTAGCCGTAAAAAGATACAGAGAATCATGAGGAAATATGGAATCATCTGTCCTCACAGAAAGCCAAATCCTTATAAAAGGATCGCTAAAGCAACCAAGGAGCATCAGGTTGTTCCAAACAAGTTAAATAGGGAATTTAAGCAAGGAGTTCCAGGAAAAGTGTTATTAACGGACATTACTTATTTGCCATATAACGGAAATTCCATGGCTTATTTGTCAACCATAAAAGATGCGTCCACTAACGAACTCCTAGCTTACCATGTTTCTGATCGTATCACTCTAGACATCGCAACAAAGACGATTCACAAACTAATGAAAAACAAGAAGATTACACTACATAAAGATGCCTTCATCCACTCTGATCAAGGGAGCCATTATACGAGCCCCAGATATCAAAAGTTATTAAAAAAATATGGTCTAGGACAATCTATGTCCCGAAGAGGGAACTGTTGGGATAATGCCCCTCAAGAGTCTTTCTTTGGTCATTTAAAAGATGAAGTAGACTATCAATCTTGTAAATCCTTAAAAGAACTAAAAGCAAAAATAAATCACTATATGGTTTACTATAACAATTATCGATATCAATGGAATTTAAAAAAGATGACCCCTATTCAATATAGGAATCATCTTCTAGTTGCTTAACCTCTTTTTTTATTGTGTCCTTGACATAGGTACCATTTTACTTAACTGGTATCCCTTTTAAGATTGTCCCCCTAATAGTTTATTAAGCTCTTTAGCAAATTGAACGATTCTCCATTTTATCCGATCATCAACAATTTCATTTTCTTCATTAAAACTACTATCTGGTATAAATACATTACGTGAAGGTACAACGCCTCCTAAAAATTGAATAATCGGTCTTAGTTGATATTCAGCTACTAGAAAATGTTTCTCGGAACCGGCTGTAGACATGTAACCGACAATTTTGTCACGGAAAGCATGCTCGGGTAACAAGTCCATTAGATTTTTTAAGCTTCCAGGTATTGATGCTTGATAGATGGGAGTACCGATAATAATACAGTCGGCTTTTCCTATCGTTTTCACAACGTGTTGTGTATCATCGTTATAATATGCTAGAGGGAATCCCCTCATGAATTCAATTTCATAATCCTTTAAATCAATAAGTTCAGTATCTATTTGCTGATTTTCTTGTTTGATCGCATGAATTAATTCGTAAACCATCTGTGATGTTTTATGCCCGGCGAGTGTGCCAGAAATACCAATGACTTTCATCAATAAAATTGCCCTCCTTTTTTTAGCTCAATATTGATATGATCAGGGGCATATAATTCCTCATTCAATTCATATACAAAGACTTATATTCAGTATATGTCTCCATTTTCTAAAATTCAAATTTACCAGATTGCACAAATATCACTCTGTTAAAGCGGATGGGGAGGAGGATGAAGAGTAAACATTTTTTGCAGGCATAAAGATAGGAAAATGAATACGTGTATGATCAATAGCGTAGGGCATCGAGAAGTCAAAAATACGACTTTCTAGATGCCCCTTTTTCGATTTTAATACACTTTCATTGTCCATGTTTCGCCATTCCATACGTCAGTTACGATATCCTGATAAAATTCGGGTTCGTGGCTGATAAGTAAAATGCTCCCTTTATATTCTTTCAAAGCACGTTTCAGTTCTTCTTTTGCATCTATATCAAGATGGTTTGTCGGTTCATCGAGTACAAGAATATTCGATTCTTTATTGATTAATTTACATAGGCGAACTTTTGCCTTTTCTCCACCGCTAAGCACATCCACTTTGCTTTCAATATGTTTTGTTGTTAAACCACATTTTGCAAGGGCAGACCGAACTTCATACTGAGTCATATGTGGAAACTCATTCCAAATTTCATCAATACATGTGTTTGCATTACTATTTTTAATTTCTTGTTCAAAATAACCGATGTGGAGGTAGTCACCAAGCTCGACTTGTCCAGAGATGGGTTTAATTTCACCAAGAATACTTCGTAAAAGTGTCGTTTTCCCAATTCCGTTAGCACCGACAATGGCAATCTTTTGCCCACGCTCCATTTTTACATTCAATGGTTTCGAAAGTGGCTCCCCGTCATATCCGATAACTAAGTCTTTTGTTTCAAATATCACTCGACCCGCTGTTCTTGCTTCTTTAAAATGGAAAGATGGTTTTGGCTTTTCACCTGCTAGTTCAATTACTTCCATTTTATCTAGCTTTTTCTGACGCGACATGGCCATATTTCTCGTAGCGACCCGTGCTTTATTCCGTGCGACAAAATCCTTTAATTCGGCAATTTCCTGTTGTTGTTTTTTAAACGCAGCTTCTAATTGTTGTTTTTTCATTTCATAGACACGTTGAAAATCATCGTAATTACCGACATAACGTGTTAGTTCCCGATTCTCCATATGATAAATTAAGTTAACAACACTATTCAAAAATGGAATATCGTGGGAAATTAAAATAAACGCATTTTCGTATTCTTGTAAATAACGTTTTAACCATTCAATATGCTGTTCGTCTAAATAGTTTGTCGGCTCGTCTAATAACAAGATGTCTGGTTTTTCAAGCAATAGTTTTGCGAGCAGTACTTTTGTTCTTTGCCCACCACTTAAATCATGAACATCGTGATCGAGTCCAATATCTGTTAAACCAAGACCCCGCGCTACTTCTTCTACTTTGGCGTCGATTAAGTAAAAGTCATTATGGTCAAGCAAATCTTGCATTGTACCTGTTTCTTCAAGTAGTGCTTCCAGTTCTTCTGAGGAAACTTCGTCCATTTTTGCAAATAAAGTATTCATTTCTGTTTCTATATCAAATAAGTATTGAAAGGCACTTTTTAAGACATCACGAATTGTCATTCCTTTTTGTAGGACAGCATGTTGATCTAAGTAACCAACTCGAACCCGTTTTGCCCATTCTACTTTCCCTTCATCCGGATGCAATTTCCCTGTAATAATGTTCATAAAAGTGGACTTTCCTTCACCATTTGCGCCAATTAGCCCGATATGTTCTCCTTTTAAAAGGCGAAATGATACATCTTCAAAAATGGCCCGATCACCGAAACCATGACTTAATTTTTCAACATTTAATATACTCATATAGCACTCCTTTTAAATTCCCATGCATTATTTATGTCCTTAATTATACCGATAAAATGAGAACACGGGTAGCAGGAAATTTTAACAAAATGATCTAGATAAGAATAAAGATAGTTGAGGGGGGAATGAGAGATGTATGCTTATCAACCGAATCAAAAAATGATTACTGTGACAGGTGAGGGGAAAATTGCTGTTGAGCCGAATCTTGCCATCATTACGATGGGAATCGTGACAGAAAATAAATCGTTACAAGCTGCGCAATCTGAAAATAGTGAACGCTCAGCAAAAGTGATTCAAACATTATTTGCTCAACAAATAAATCGAAATGATATTCAAACGGTTGAGTATCGAATTGATCGTTTGTATGATTTTGTGGAAGGAAAACAAGTCTTTCGTGCTTATGAAGTCAGACATTTGATAGAGGTTAGAGTCAGAGATATTTCCCAAATTGGCTCCATTGTTGACTCAGCTGTTACAGCAGGAGTAAACACAATAAATAATATTCGATTTGATTATGAAAATAAATCAGCGAGCTATGACCAAGCATTGCGCTTGGCATTAAAAGATGCACAAAGAAAGGCGAATGTGATTGCAAGTGAGGCTGGTGGAACATTTCGACCAATACCAATTGAAATAATGGAAGGAAAGCAAGGGGTAGTACCGGTACCATTTCAAAGTTTTGCAACAGAAAAAGTAGCTGGAGTGAGTACACCAATTGAACCAGGTACAATGCAAATTGAAGCTGCCCTCATTGTGAAATTCATGTTTGGATAAGATGAAGTCGATATATTTTTACCGGATATTTATTCAGATTTCGCCTCAATAGTGAAAATTAGTAGGAATTGATTTTGACCTAACGAGACTTAAGCGTTTTCTTGTCGATATGGTATAATAGTATCTGTTGAATTTATCGTACATGTAGGAAAAGATAATGTAGGGAATGAAGCACATGGAAAGTTTGATTCGGTCTGATGATACGTGGTTACTATGGGCATTTTTAGTTGGGTGGGCTGCAATAAGTATTTATTTGGAACAAAAGTACAAATGGGCAGCAAAAATAACTGGAGCGGTTATTGCGTTAATCGGGGCATTAGTCTTAGCAAATCTAAAGATAATCCCAACGTCTGCTCCAGCATATGATGTAGTCTGGAATTATGTTATTCCACTCGCGATTCCTCTATTGTTATTTCAAGCGAATTTGAAAAAGATTTGGAATGAGAGTGGAAGATTAATTATTATTTTTCTTATCAGTTCGATTGGAACCGTCGTTGGCGTTTATATCGCTTTCTTGTCGTTGAAAGGGATGGTTCCTTATTTAGATAAAATTGGTGCAATGATGACAGGTTCGTACATAGGTGGAAGTGTAAATTTTGTCGCATTGGCAAGTAAATTTGAAGCTCCTGGTGAAATGGTGTCTGCTACTGTTGTTGCCGATAATTTAATGATGGCTATCTATTTTTTTATATTTATGGCAATTCCTACGATTGGCTTTTTCCGAAAGAAATATCGGACACCGTATGTTGATGAGGTAGAAAAAAATCGCAGTCAGGGAAAAGAAAATGAGGCAGCAAACTATTGGAAGGCAAAGGAAATTTCGTTAAAGGATATTGCATTTGCTTTTGGTAGTGCCTTTATGATTGTCGCGGTGGCATTTAAGCTTGCGGAAACTTTTGATCACGTTATTCCAGAAGGACGATCATTCGTCACGACGATTCTAAATGGGATTCTTGGAGATAAGTATTTAATGTTAACGACGATTACAATCATTGTTGTGACATTGTTTCCAAAGTTTTTTGAGCGTATCCGTGGCTCACAGGAATTTGGTACGTTTCTAATATATATTTTCTTTGTTGTCATTGGTGTTCCTGCATCGATTCCACAATTAATTGAAAATGCACCGTTGCTATTAGTGTTTGTTTTTATTGCAGTGATGGTAAATATGCTTGTAACGCTTGTCGTGGGAAAGGTCTTTAAGTTTAGCTTAGAGGAAATTATTATTGCTAGTAATGCAAATATCGGTGGACCGACTACTGCTGCAGCGATGGCGATTGCTAAAGGATGGACAAACCTAATTGTACCTGCCGTATTAGCCGGAACACTTGGTTATATTATCGGAAATTATATTGGCAGTATGATGGGTTATCTTTTCAGTGGGATGATGTAATGTTAAATACGTTTAATAGCTATATAAAAGAAAAACGCCTGTTAATAAACAGGCGTTTTGATGCGTTTTGCGGCAAGGACCGTACGACCACATTCGTACGTTTATATATCCATTGACTTACGCAAATTAGCTCATCGCTTTACTAATATAACATGCACGGTAAAAACATACAAGGATGAAAAAAGTGGTAATGAGTAAGTTACACGATAATTACATCAGGTAAAGTAACACAAAGCAAGACAAATATGAAAAAGACTATCTAAGATGTGATTAAAATGGTAAAATAATGAATCATACAACTATTAAATAAAAAGGGAACTGGTTATTATTAAGAAAACATGTTTATGGTTTATCATTCCAATTGGTATTGTGTTTTTACCTTTCACAACACAATTAATGGCACCATTCGGATTAAAAGAAGTTGTATCCGTCATACTCACTTCATCTATTCTAGGAAGTGTGATTGGAGCAGTTTTATTTGCTTTAAATTTTCTTTTTCATGTTTTAACAGATGAATGAATGGAATGCGATTTAAAAGTCAGGAACTTCTTGAACAAGATATTGCACCGGCTGATTAGTTAGTATATGACAATTGTCATACTCAATTACTGACACTTATGTCTTATAAATAGCTCAGTGTTCGCCTAAAATATTGTTAAAGAACTTTGAATTTTAGGAGGAATATATGA
Source organism: Bacillus andreraoultii (assembly GCF_001244735.1). GTDB lineage: Bacteria > Bacillota > Bacilli > Bacillales > Caldibacillaceae > Caldifermentibacillus > Caldifermentibacillus andreraoultii. The sequence goes on along the minus strand of NZ_LN868935.1, from coordinate 397,747 downwards.
GCAAAGATAAAGAAAAACAGGTGCAATTGAGAAAAAGTGTCTCCCCTTTTGCGAAGTCTGATACGAGAGCGAGTATGATTCAAATCATTAATTCTGTGGTTCCATTTTTACTTCTGTGGTTCCTTGCTTATAAAAGTTTATCGGTTTCTATTTGGCTGAGCTTATGTTTTTCGATTATCGCTGCTGGATTTGTTGTACGAATCTTTATCATTTTTCATGACTGCACACATATGTCTTTTTTCAAAAATAATAAAGCCAATCGTCTTGTTGGAACAGTAACAGGAATTATTACCCACTTTGCTTTTGAAAAATGGAAACGTGACCATTCAATCCATCATGCTACGAGCAGCAATTTGGATAAACGAGGAACTGGCGATATTTGGATCATGACCGTCGAGGAGTATATGAAGGCACCACTCTTAACTAAAATAGCATATCGGCTTTACAGGAATCCCATTATTTTATTTGGATTAGGCCCCTTCTATCTTTTCTTAATATCCAATCGATTTAATCGAAAGGGCGCAAAACGAAAAGAGAGATGGAATACGTATATCATTAATGTTTCTATTGCGATGATTTACGCATTATTAATTTGGGCAATTGGTTGGCAATCGTTCCTAATCGTTCAAATTCCAATTATGTTCATTGCAGGAGGATTGGGGATTTGGTTATTTTACATTCAGCACACGTTTGAAGATTCCTATTTTGAAAATGAAGATGAGTGGGATTATGTAAAAGCTGCTGTAGAAGGAAGTTCATATTATAAGCTTCCAAAAATATTAGAATGGATAACGGGAAATATTGGTTATCATCATGTTCATCATCTCGCTCCGAAAATCCCTAATTATTATTTAGAAGAAGCACATGAGTCGACTCCACCATTACAAAAAGCAACAACAATAACAATAAAAACTAGTTTGAAATCCATACGATTCCGTTTATATAATCAAGAGGATCAATCATTTGTAAGCTTTAAAGAGTATAAAGAAATCATGAGGAGAAGAACAGCACATTTGAAACTGAATAATAATAGGACAAAATTTCAAGAGTGAAAGTTCCCCTCCATGCTCCCTTCTAACTAGCAAAGAAGGGTATTTTTTTATATGATAATATAGTATGAATAACACAATAATGAGGGGGAGTCTAACCTGGAAAAATGGTATCAAATATTTTCAAATAATACAGGAATTAGTATATACGCTTGGATTATCTTTTGTCTTCTTCCTTTTTATTTTGTTATTATTTCATCAACACCTGGTGAAATTTTCACAGGAATACTCATGATTATTTTATTTTTCACAGCATATCGACTAGCCTTTATAAAAAAAGGGTGGACGGTTTATGTATCTGTTTCAGTTGAAATTGTATTGAGCATTCTGATGACATTATACTTTGGCTATGTGTATTTTTCACTTTTTCTTGCCTTTTTTATTGGAAATATACAAGGAAAGGCTGGTTTTATTACATTATACGTTATTAATTTAGTTACAACGATTGGCTCTGTAGTCGCTGGGTTTTTCTTACAAAAACAAATTTTTATCTCACAGATACCTTTTATTGTTATTAGTGTTGTCGGAGTTATATTATTGCCATTCATTATGTACAATCGAAATAAACGAGAACAACTAGAGAAAAAGTTGGCTGATGCGAATCAAAGAATTTCACAGTTGATGGTCATAGAAGAACGAGAACGAATTGCCCGTGATTTACATGACACGCTTGGACAAAAGCTTTCACTCATTGGATTGAAGAGTGATTTAGCAGGAAGGCTGTTGGAAAAGAATCCCAACCGGGTGAAAAAGGAAATTAATGATATTCATCAAACCGCACGGACAGCATTAAAAGAAGTTCGTGATATGGTATCTGTCATGAAGCGTACGAAGCTAAAGGAAGAAATTATCCGAATTCAGCAGATGATTGAGTCAGCGGAAATGGAATTTAAGATTGTTGGAAATGTAGATCAAATTTCCATGCCTTTATTTGTTGAACATGTATTGAGTATGTGTTTAAAAGAGGCGGTGACGAACGTTGTAAAGCATAGTAGAGCGACGACCTGTGAGGTGGAAATTACCCAAACAGGAAGTGAAGTATTGATTTACATTCGTGATAATGGAATCGGTATTCCGCAAAAACTGGATTCTTTATCCGGTCACGGTATTTTAGGGATGAGGGAAAGGCTCGAGTTTGTTAACGGATCCTTAACCATTGATCATAATCATGGCACAGTTGTAAAAATCGGGGTGCCAATCATATAAAGGCTCGATTAAACGATTGTATTTTTACGTTAGACGCTTGTATATGTGACATCTGTGCCAATCGTATGAGGGCGTTAAAACAATCGTATGGTAGGTAGTATAAAAATTTCAGTAGCGGAGGGAGAAGATACTTTGATACGAATTGTAATTGCTGAGGACCAAAGATTATTATTAGGAGCTCTTGGTTCTTTATTGGATTTGGAAGAAGATATGCAAGTTGTTGGGATGGCACGAAATGGGGAAGAACTATTAAAATTAGTTAGGGATCTCAGACCAGATGTGTGTATTATGGATATTGAAATGCCAGTCATGAGTGGTCTTGATGCTGCTGAACAATTAAAAAATGATTCTTGTAAAGTCATTATATTAACAACTTTTGCAAGAAGTGGATATTTTGAAAGAGCGAGGAAAGCAGGAGTGAGTGGATATTTGTTAAAAGATAGCCCAAGCGAGGAATTGGCGAATACGATTCGGGTCATTATGGGAGGACGGAGAGTATATGACCCAGAGTTAATTGAAATTTCCTATAGTGAAGATAATCCACTAACAGCTAGGGAAGAAGAAGTACTTAGACTGATTGCAGAAGGAAAGAACACGCAGGAAATTGCTAAGTCTTTATTTATAACAACAGGTACGGTTCGGAATTATGTATCTGTCATTTTTGATAAATTACAAGTAAGTAATCGGATAGAGGCGATTACGAAGTTTAAGGAAAAGGGCTGGTTTAAGTAGAGAGGTTCGGAGGTGGTTATTGATGCACTTCGGTAGGGGAGATTTTCTTGAGGATAACATACTGGATTAAAGCAGACTCCAGCGTCGCAATCTGAATTACGACCGCTTAAAGCCACGCTCTCCGCGTCACAAAGCAATCACAACAAACATCAGGTCCCCAGAATCATTCTTCCTAATGGTCCATCTTCTACAACCATATCTTGCAAATCATAAACAGAAATAGGGAACATAGGAATGCCGTAAACATATGGGACTAAATCATAAAGTTGAAAATAAATAACAAGTGATTTATCCGCAATATAGAATTCTTGATCTGGCTTAATTTTATTAAATTCACTTAAGGTAGTCATATCCCGCTTAGTAATTTGTTTCTTAATTAAACGCGATATACGTCTGACATAATCGCAATCAGGCTTGAATAAGTCTGCGAGTTTGTAACGTTTACCACTTTTTGTATTAAATGTTAGGGATCGTAAATACGTCATTCCGTGAGCGGCATGATCATGATACGTATAATTGGAAAGAGTAAGGCTTAAAATATCTCGCTGATTATTTTTAATTTCAAAGTGACCAATCATTTCGACTACGGGAGAGGTCATTTCGCTAAATTGTTTGTTAATCAATTCCTGACATACTTCCACAATCGAATGATTAATCAATAATTCGACATTGTGACTTTTTAAATCATGAATCATCGGATAGTAAATAATAATATTTTTACTCTTTTGTACCATTTTCGTGGTTACAGTAACGGGAAAACTTATCGTCAATTTTTTCATTCCTATCGATTGTTTTATGTATTCTATTCAAGTAATGGGAAAAGTGTAAATAAAAAAGCAGGGGGGAGACCTGCTTTTTGAAGGGGGTATTTATTAAGTTAGTTCCGTACTAATGCTGTATTTAATATTTTCTTTGCATTATCAACACGCTCTAGGGAAGGGGGTTCAACGCCATTTAATTTGTATTCAAGTCCTAAATTTTCCCATTTATAAACACCGAGTTTATGATAAGGAAGGACTTCAATTTTTTGGACGTTGTTGAGTGTTTTGATAAAATCAGCAAGGCGGTAAAGGTCTTCATCAAAGTCGCTTAGCGTAGGTACAAGTACGTGTCGAACCCAGATAGGGATATTCTTTTCAGATAAATATTTAGCAAAATCAAGAATATGCTCATTTGGCATACCAGTAATGAATTTATGCTTTTCACTATCGATATGCTTTAAATCAAGTAAAATTAAATCCGTATATTGCAATAGCTCATCGAGTTTTTCCATAAATTGTGGTCGACGATTAAATGGTCCGCCTGAGCTATCGATTGTTGTATGAATACCATGTTTCTTACATTCTTTGAAAAGTTCAATTAAAAAGTCAATTTGAAGGAGAGGTTCACCACCACTAACGGTAATTCCACCGCCACTTGCTTCAAAGAACGGAAGATAATCAAGGACATCATCCACGATTTCTTGAACAGTCATTTCTTTCCCGTTACCAATTTTCCAAGTGTCTGGATTGTGACAAAATTGACATCGAAGTAAACACCCTTGTGTAAATACAATATAACGTAATCCCGGTCCGTCAACAGCACCAAAAGTTTCAACTGAATGAATTCGACCTGTTACCATTTTGCATCCTCCTTGCTTTTAAAGAGGAGGAGGGAAAGTTAATTAGAAAGTTTTCTCTCCTCTTCATTTGAAAATTGTCTAGATTTGACTCCTAGAAAGGTGTGGACTTCGATCGCCTTCACGTCGATAAGTCATCATCGACTCGGTCCTCGTCGTGATTCCTTTATCTCGTTACGGGCTCACTCCAGTCCCCCCATTTCTAAACAGTCGCCTCCACTATTCTTTTTACATACTTTCGTGGAACGTACGATTGATTACATCGATTTGTTGTTCACGAGTTAATTTAATAAAGTTTACTGCATATCCAGATACACGAATTGTTAATTGTGGGTATTTTTCAGGATGATCCATCGCATCTAATAATGTATCACGGTTTAACACGTTGACATTGATATGATGACCACGTTTTGTCATATAACCATCAAGCATACCTACAAGGTTACTTACTTGAACTTCGTCTTCTTTACCTAATGCTTTTGGTGTTACAGTGAATGTGTTAGAAATACCGTCTAATGCATCTTCATATGGTAATTTAGCAACAGATGTTAATGATGCAAGGGCACCCTTTTCGTCACGACCATGCATTGGGTTTGCACCTGGTGCGAATGGTTTACCAGCTTCACGACCATCTGGAGTGTTACCTGTTTTCTTACCATATACAACATTAGAAGTAATTGTAAGAACAGATTGAGTTGGAACAGCATTACGGTACGTATGATGTTTTCTAATCTTTCTCATGACTTCTTTAACGATCCATACGGCAATTTGGTCAACACGGTCATCGTTGTTACCATATTTAGGGAAGTCGCCTTCGATTTCATAATCAACAGCTAAGCCGTTTTCATCACGAATGGTTTTAACTTTTGCGTATTTAATAGCACTTAAAGAGTCAGCTGCTACAGATAGTCCAGCGATACCACATGCCATTGTTCGTAAAACTTCACGGTCATGAAGAGCCATTTCTATACGTTCATAGCTATATTTGTCATGCATGTAGTGAATAACATTTAAAGTATTTACATAAAGTTCGCATAACCAGTCAAGCATACCATCAAATTTTTCCATAACTTCATCGTAATCTAGGTATTCAGAAGTAATTGGAGCAAATTTAGGTCCAACTTGTTGTTTGTACCGTTCATCGACACCACCGTTAATTGCATAAAGTAAAGCTTTCGCAACGTTCACACGGGCACCGAAGAATTGCATTTGTTTACCAATTCTCATAGCAGATACGCAGCAAGCAATACCGTAGTCATCGCCGTAAATTTCACGCATCATATCGTCATTTTCATATTGAATTGCGCTAGATTTAATCGACATTTTAGCAGCATATTTTTTGAATGCATCTGGTAATTTTGTAGACCAAAGAATGGTTAAGTTTGGTTCTGGAGCTGGTCCTAAGTTATCCAATGTGTGTAGGTAACGGAAAGAAGTTTTTGTTACCATTGGACGACCATCTAAAGCAACTCCACCGATTGATTCAGTTACCCAAGTTGGGTCACCAGAATATAATTCGTTGTATTCAGGTGTACGAGCAAATTTGACAAGACGTAATTTCATAATGAAATGGTCAATCATTTCTTGTGCTTCTTGTTCAGTGATGACACCATTTTTAAGATCTCTTTCAATATAAATATCAATGAAAGTAGATGTACGTCCAAGACTCATTGCTGCACCGTTTTGTTCTTTAATTGCAGCAAGATAAGCGAAGTACAACCATTGAATCGCTTCTTTTGCATTTGTTGCTGGTTTTGAAATATCATAACCGTAAGAAAGTGCCATTTGTTTTAATTCTTTTAACGCACGAATTTGTTCAGAGTATTCTTCACGATCACGAATAACATCATCAGTCATTGTGCGGTCGCCAATGTATAGTTTTTCTTGTTCTTTTTGTTGAATTAAGAAATCAACACCGTAAAGTGCGACACGACGATAGTCACCGATAATCCGTCCACGTCCATAAGCATCTGGAAGTCCTGTAATGACACCAGCGTGGCGAGCAGCTCTCATTTCTGGAGTATAGGCATCGAATACACCTTGGTTATGCGTTTTTCTCCATTCAGTGAAAATGTGTTCAATTTCTTTATCAAGTTCAAATCCATAAGATTCAAGAGCTGTTTTTGCCATGCGAATACCACCAAATGGCATTAACGAACGTTTGAAAGGTTTGTCTGTTTGGAAACCAACGATTGTTTCAATGTCTTTATTTAAATAACCAGGGCCATGAGATGTAATAGTAGAAACAACTTTTGTATCAGCGTCTAAAACACCGCCAGCTTCCCGTTCTTTTTTCGATAATTCCATTACTTGATCCCAAAGTTTTGTAGTTGATTCTGTAGGACCTACTAAGAAACTTTCATCACCTTCATAAGGAGTGAAGTTTTTAATAATAAAATCACGGACGTCAACTTCTTTTTGCCATTTACCAGGTTTAAATCCTTCCCAATGAGTCATTTGTAATGCCTCCTAAATTAAATATAGTAGAGTTTGCTCACTACTGAACAAAGTCATGTAAAAAAATTACTGTAACAGGTTAGTGATGAAATATGGTACAGATGTAATGGTGTTTTGTAGTGAGCAACCTTTCTATCGTTAGAATACCACGTTATTGGCTAAATGCAAAGGGTTTTTTTTTACAAAAATGTGATAAAGTAATGTTTTACACTATAGTTCACATAAAATTCACAAATCAGAAAACGTTATCTGAAATACATAAGAATGTATGTTTGTGCTACAAAAAACAAGTGATTATTTTTGAACTGTATTAATATATTGCACTAATATTTTTTAAGCTTGTCTCATATGAATGGAATATGATATTTAGTTGGCGATGTAGGTAATAAGCGGGACATTCGTCGGTAAATAATCCGAATTAAAAGGGGCTATTGTATGAGTGTGTTTTTGAGAGGAACATTATTATTGGCTGCAACTGCTTTTATAACGGAATGCATAGAGTTTTTAATAAATCTTACATTGACGAAAGAGCTAGGTGAGTATGGAATTGGTCAATATATGTCAGTTCTACCGGTTGTAGGGTTGGTCATGATTGTTGCAAGTTTTGAACTCCCTATCTCTATTTCAAAGTTTATCGCTGAAAAAGATGAAAAGTACCATTTTACGATGTTAAAGTATGCATTTAAGTTGTCCGTCATTTTTATTTCAGTACTATTAGCTGTTGCCTCACTTATTTTTACTATATTTCCTTTGTTTAGTGATATTCATCCATTTGTGCGTTGGATTATTTTATTGCTCGTTCCCATTATTTCAATTTCTTCTATTGCACGTGGATATTTTATGGGTGTACAGAAAATGGGCCAAATTGCTGTTGCAAACTTACTTAGAAGATGTACACAGCTCTTTATTTTAGTTTTTATCTTTCAAATGTTTAATTTTCAATTAGAAGTTTCGATTATTGTTGCTATATGCTCATTAATTGGCGGTGAGTTACTCATTTTTATTTATTTAATTAGTGCCTATGTTTTGCAATTTCGTTATTTGAAAAAGCGTCCACATGTTAATCTCCCAAGGAATCAGCTAACAAAAAGTTTAATGAGTGTTTCTTTGCCGACAACGACCATGCGTATATTTCACTCAGTAACCCATGCAATTGAGCCATTTCTGATTAAGTATACATTAGTCATTGGCGGATTATCAATAAGTGAGGCAACGGAAAATTTTGGTATTATTTCCGGCGTGGCAATGACAATTGGTTTTTTTCCTGCATTTATTGCCCATTCTTTAACAGTAGCTTTAATACCTAGTGTATCTCAAGCAAATGCAAATCGAGATCGAAATAAATTATTACAGCTTTTAAGACAAGTCATTCTATTGACTTCGTTATATGGAATTCCAGTGACGTTTATATTTTACTATTTTGCTGAACCTTTAACAGGGATTTTCATTGAATCAACTGTTGCACCTTATTTTTTACAATTGTTATTGCCATTTTTTTTGTTACATTATTATGCCATTCCATTACAAGCTTTTTTAATTGGAATGAACATGGTGAAAGACGCGTTTATCCATAATATTTTAGCGACCATTGCCTCTTTTATCATGATGTTTGTTATGGGGTCGAATGGAAAGTATTTAATGGACGGAATTATTGTAGGGATGAACTTTGGAGCCGTTTTGTTAATGCTACTACATTATTTGACGATTTGTAAAAAAATTGGCATCTCTCCGTTGTCATTGCGTAAAGAAGAAGTGTCGTACTTGAACTAAAGAGTACGGCATTTTCTTTTGCTAGCGCGAAAAAAATAGAACAGTTGGAGGGGGCATCACTGTAGAGGAATCTTTTGTTATTATGATAAAACAATAGAATGGAGACTAAGGACAGAACGAGCATTCAAACCAGCTACAACTATCCACTAGAGCAAGTTTAAAGCCACTAAAAAAATGACGCCTCCCTTTCCAAAATTCCTGAAATTTATATAGTAAGAGTGCTACCAATTAACTATAATGAAAAGAAAAGTATTTGAGAGGGGCTTTAGAACTTGAGGAAAGTAAGTTGGAAAAGTCTAATAACAATATTTATTTTTGTAGTTCTTTCTGGTTGTAGTAGTGATGTAGTTGATGGAGACCGTCATCTAAGTAGGAATATTCATGAGACAATGTCGAATTACATAATTGAAAAATACGCAACTTCCTATCCTGAAACGGATAAGCAGTTTGAAGTTCATAAAGTTTATGGTACAAGTGAAAGTGATGGAATTTTGACTGTTTATATGTGGTCCTTATTTGGTGGATATAATAAAGAAACTGGATTGGAGGAACAATGTGGTCATTCCCTACCTGCCGTTATTCGTTTAAAAAATGACTCAGGCGAATATAAAGTTATTGATTATAAAGAACCAAAAGATGGAAGTGAGTATCTAGCATCAATAAAAAAACTATTCCCTAAAAAATATATAAAATACATTCATCGAGATGCAGGCAATGTGAAGGAGCTTCAGAAAGAAATGGATAAGAAAGTAGAAAAATGGTTGAATAAATAATTTACAATGAAAATGTATTGGCTTGAAACTGGTGGAGAGTATGTTGGTTGAGTAACTAAAAACTGTTACGTATACCTTTCTTTTGTAGTGAGATATTATTAGTAATTCCAAGTTATTCTTTTGTATTTTATTATTGAACGAAAAGAAGTAAAGGGATAAAATAGGTTTAGTGTAAAAAGGTTATTACTTCCAATTTAATGTTGAAATATAGTGTCTTATTACACTCCAATAAAAAAACTGGTTTCCCCTTCCACCATTTAATCTATTTGGAAGGACAAGCCTAGGTTCTTTGTGAATATTTTATCAAAAACTGGAAAAGAAAGAAGGTTTAAAGTTGGAACTTGCTTGGTCTGCGGCAACAATTATTGCCGTTTTAAAAATAATAGCAATTGATATCATACTATCTGGAGATAACGCGGTTGTCATCGCAATGGCAACACGGAGATTACCAGTGGATAAAAGAAATATTGCTATCGGTTGGGGAACAATTGGTGCGGTCATTTTACGGATAGTGTTTGCAAGTATAATTGCTTTACTCTTAGGTATTCCATATGTTCATTTCGTTGGTGGCTTATTACTATTATGGATTTCCTATAAAGTATTAGTGAATCATGAGGATAGTAAAGATGTGAAGGCGAAAGATACAACATTACAAGCTATCGGAACAATCATTATGGCCGATGCGGTTATGAGTTTGGATAATGTTGTAGCGATAGCTGGTGCATCAGGTGGACATATTGTATTAATTGCGATGGGTGTCCTCGTTAGTATCCCCATTATGATTTTCGGTTCAAAATTAATTGTCCGTTTAATGGAACGGTTTGCTATTGTTCCTTATATCGGATCAGCAATTTTAGCATGGACAGCCAGTGATATGATTACGGGTGATGAACGGATTGCTGCTATGTTTCATATAGAAAAAGGTCCATTCACTTATGTGTTTGCTGTCATCGTCACTGCGATTGTATTAATTCTCGGGTATATTAGCAATAAAAAATTTGGACAAACAAGTTCGAGTCATTAATGGGTAGTTGTTAAGGAAATTTCTTTTGGTTGCTTCCAGTTGAGGGGCAACCTTTTTACTTATAAGGAACTATTTTTTATAAGCCATTTTTTGCAAGCTTCGGATAATTCGGGAATATAGAGAGGTTCTATAAGCCCGTTTTCGTGTAGTTCGATAAAATTTGGGTTCATAGAAAGCTTCTATGAACCATTTTTCGTGTAGTTCGATAAAATTTGGGTTCATAGAGAGGTTCTATAAGCCCGTTTTCGTGTATTTCGATAAAATTTGGGTTCATAGAAAGGTTCTATAAGCCCGTTTTCGTGTATTTCGATAAAATTTGGGTTCATAGAAAGGTTCTATAAGCCCGTTTTCGTGTAGTTCGATAAAATTTGGGCTCATAGAGAGGTTCTATAAGCCCGTTTTCGTGTAGTTCGATAAAATTTGGGTTCATAGAAAGGTTCTATAATCCCGTTTTCGTGTAGTTCGATAAAATTTGGGCTCATAGAGAGGTTCTATAAGCCCGTTTTCGTGTAGTTCGATAAAATTTGGGTTCATAGAAAGGTTCTATAATCCCGTTTTCGTGTAGTTCGATAAAATTTGGGCTCATAGAGAGGTTCTATAAGCCCGTTTTCGTGTATTTCGATAAAATTTGGGTTCATAGAAAGGTTCTATAAGCCCGTTTTCGTGTAGTTCGATAAAATTTGGGCTCATAGAGAGGTTCTATAAGCCCGTTTTCGTGTAGTTCGATAAAATTTGGGTTCATAGAAAGGTTCTATAATCCCGTTTTCGTGTAGTTCGATAAAATTTGGGCTCATAGAGAGGTTCTATAAGCCCGTTTTCGTGTATTTCGATAAAATTTGGGTTCATAGAAAGGTTCTATAAGCCCGTTTTCGTGTAGTTCGATAAAATTTGGGCTCATAGAGAGGTTCTATAAGCCCGTTTTCGTGTAGTTCGATAAAATTTGGGTTCATAGAAAGGTTCTATAATCCCGTTTTCGTGTAGTTCGATAAAATTTGGGCTCATAGAGAGGTTCTATAAGCCCGTTTTCGTGTAGTTCGATAAAATTTGGGTTCATAGAGAGGTTCTATAAGCCCGTTTTCGTGTATTTCGATAAAATTTGGGTTCATAGAAAGGTTCTATAATCCCGTTTTCGTGTAGTTCGATAAAATTTGGGCTCATAGAGAGGTTCTATAAGCCCGTTTTCGTGTATTTCGATAAAATTTGGGTTCATAGAAAGGTTCTATAATCCCGTTTTCGTGTAGTTCGATAAAATTTGGGCTCATAGAGAGGTTCTATAAGCCCGTTTTCGTGTAGTTCGATAAAATTTGGGTTCATAGAAAGGTTCTATAAGCCCGTTTTCGTGTATATCGATAAAATTTGGGTTCATAGAAAGGTTCTATAATCCCGTTTTCGTGTATTTCGATAAAATTTGGGCTCATAGAGAGGTTCTATGAGCCTGTTTTCGTGTATATCGATAAAATTTGGGTTCATAGAAAGGTTCTATAATCCCGTTTTCGTGTATTTCGATAAAATTTGGGCTCATAGAGAGGTTCTATGAGCCTGTTTTCGTGTATATCGATAAAATTTGGGCTCATAGAGAGGTTCTATAATCCCGTTTTCGTGTATTTCAATAAAATTTGGGCTCATAGAGAGTTTCTATAATCCCGTTTTCGTGTAGTTCGATAAAATTTTGGTTCATAGAGAGGTTCTATAATCCCGTTTTCGTGTAAAACCCAGGATTTTTGGTTCATAGGGAAGTTTTAAAAGTATGTTTTTAAATTTGATGATTCGTGGAAAGTAGTATCTTCTTAACGGGTTCTTTTTTTGTAGATGATCGTATGAAAACACATTAAAATAGAGGATTTCTAACTAAAACGAGCATAAAAATTAGCAAAAAGAGGCTGGGATAGAACTATATTCTCCCTTGTAAGCGGCGAATAAATTCTTTTTAAAATAACAATATGTATAAGAAACCTAAACAATTACGAAATTCTAATTAGAAATGCATATGATCGTTTAGGTTTTCTTTTACCTGAAATACCTTTGTCCCAGCCCTGTTTATCATTTGTTTTCCCGGAGCAATTAATTGAGGAAATGATAGCTAAAGAATAATATGAAAGCAATGATAATCACTGAAAAAGTTGAAAAAAACGCAATTCCGACGTGATATTTTGTTTTTTTTTATAAGCGATATTGAATGCATGCATGGATTAAAGATTTACATATCCGGTTTTTCGCGTATATTAACGGACAACGACAGCTGTTCCTGTTGCGATACACATCATCATGCCTTCGCGTAGAGTTTCAAAATCCAAATCCACACCAATTACTGCATTAGCCCCTAACCGAGCTGCTTTATCGGTCATTTCACGAATCGCAATTTCACGACCTTCCGCTAATTTGTTTTCATAAGCGCCTGAACGACCACCAATTATATCCGTGACACTTGCAAGAAAATCCCGGACAACATTGGCACCCATAATTGCTTCTCCAGATACAATTCCTTTATATTCAGCAATCTCGTGTCCTTGTAATGTACTTGTAGTAGATACAATCATGACAATCCCTCCAATAATTTTATTAACTTGTAATACGGGCATGTAGTAAATTAGTTTCAACTAAGGTTCTTTTTTTATGAAAAAAATTAAAACGTAATTATCCCTACTTTCCTAATCATTAATTATATCTTATCAAATGAGTACCAATCTTTGGTAATAAATATGTAAGCTGTAAACATTATTTTTACATAAGAGTTTGTTATACTTAAAAAAGAGTTTTCTTGAAATAAGGGGGGGTTGTAGAGTATGGATTTGTTTTGGCAAATTGCTGAGGAAAAAATTAAACAGGCGTATCGGGATGGAGAATTTGAAAATTTAAAAGGATATGGAAAACCACTGAAGTTAAAAGATGATTCAGGAATTCCGGAAGATTTACGGATGGCGTACCGAATTTTGGAGAGCGCTGGATATACCGAAGAAGAATCCCAATTGAAAAAGGAAATCATGACCCTAGAAGATTTAATGAAAAACTGTGTGAATGATGAAAAACGGAAAGAGTTCATGCAAGACTTATCGAAAAAGGTGCTACAGTATCATTCTTTATTGGCGAAAAAGCGAATTCGTACAAACTCATCCATCTTTAAAAATTATCAAGAAAAGATCGAGGAACGGTTGTTAAAATAAATTGGGTACAAAGTTCCCTCGGAAACTAGAACAAAAAGGGAAATAAGAGTACAATAGAATATTGAGAGTAAATGAATGAGTAATTGAAGGCGGTGTAAAAATGATTGTATTAAAATCAAAACGAGAAATTGAAAATATGAAGGAAGCGGGTAGACTGCTTGCTTCTGTCCATAAAGAAATTGCAAAGATGATTAAACCAGGTGTATCTTCTTGGGATATTGAAGTTTTTGTTAATGAGTTTTTAGAGAAACATGGTGCAACACCAGAGCAAAAAGGATACAAAGGGTATAAATATGCAATTTGTGCCAGTATTAATGATGAGATTTGCCATGGCTTCCCGAGAAAAACAGCGTTAAAAGATGGGGATATCGTAACAATTGATATGGTTGTTAATTTAAATGGTTCGCTAGCGGACTCTGCATGGTCTTATGGTGTTGGTGAAATATCAGAGTTAAATAAAAAATTACTAGATGTAACAAAAACAGCATTATATAAAGGGATAGAACAAGCTGTACCTGGCAACCGGATTGGTGATATCGGTCATGCGATTCAAACTTATGTTGAGGCTGAAGGGTTTTCTGTCGTTCGTGAATTCATTGGTCACGGCATTGGGCCATCGATTCATGAAAAACCGGATGTACCTCATTTCGGCTTACCAGGAAAAGGTCCGCGAATTAAAGAAGGCATGGTCTTTACGATCGAGCCAATGGTTAATGTTGGCAAATATTTGTCAAAAATGGATCCAAATGGATGGACGGCACGAACCATTGATGGAAAAAATTCAGCCCAATATGAACATACACTTGCAGTAACGAAGGAAGGTACATTAATTTTAACCGACCAAGATGATTTAGATTAAAACATGAAAAACGAACCCCTTCACGTAAAAAAGTGAAGGGGTTTTAATTTTGTATAAGCAATTGAAGGAATAGCTACAGTGCAACAGTTTTCTCCGAAGCAGAGTAGTCGAATACATTTTGTACAAATCCCGAGTATATTCGATAAAAAAGTCGCCGCTTTATAAGAGAGCCCTTTATTTTAAGGTTATAAGAAGACTCACTTACTTTTTACGTAATGAACCTAATTCTTCTGCAATTGCTTGTCTTTCACTTGGAGAAAAATGATCCCGTTTCATGACAAGTTCATAAATATCATGTAAATCCTCATATTTTTCTTCATCAAATTGACTTGCTTTCATCACTTCAGCATTTATAAAATTCAGCTTATCCGAAATTTTCCCAACCATAAAATTCATATTTTCTTTACTTTTAATTGATAAGTCCATATCCATCGCCCTTTCTTAATAATAAAATTTTCATGATAAAAAGCTTATCTTTTCGCTATTCCATCTTTCTTAAAGTATAAGCACTAAAAGAAGACTCCGATGGTAATTCATCGTAGCGATCAATAAATTATTCATTTGTCTCGACCAAGTACAAGCCTCTAATCAGCAAGTTTTCTTTATCTTATCACAGCTTGTGTCCAGAAGAAACGATTTTTTGCTATAATGCAAAGTAAGAGGGAAAACATGTGAAGAGGTGATATTTGTGATTCGTGTATTATTTGTTTGTTTAGGAAATATTTGTCGGTCACCAATGGCTGAAGCGGTTTTTCGTGATCTCGTAGAAAAAGAAGGGTTAAAGGATCAGTTTATCATTGACTCAGCAGGGCTAGGTGGCTGGCATGTCGGTCAAGGAGCTCATAAAGGAACAAGGGAAATTTTAAAAAAGTACAATATATCCGGAGAGGGCTTAGTTGCAAGAAGGATGAGTCAAGACGATTTAGATGCGTTTGACTATATTATTGCGATGGATGATGAAAATATTGCTGGTATTGAGCAACTTCGAAAGGAACATCAGCAAGCACAAGTTGCTAAATTGTTAGATTTTGTCCATGATACGGATGTGTCAAATGTACCAGACCCGTATTATACGGGAAATTTTGAATACGTGTATGAACTTGTAACAAAAGGATGTCAGTCCCTTTTAGAAAAAATAAAGCAAGACCATCATTTGTAAAACGTCAATGGCTCCTAGATGTTGATAGGGATAAGTAGAACGACCTGTATAAAAAAGTACGTAAATAAGCTGTAAAATTAGGAAGATAGGTAGGTGTTCTTCATGGAAAATAACAAATTTCTAAAAGGTATTCTTTATGGTGCAATAATCGGCGGTGCGGTTACTCTTTTTGATAAGGAAGTTCGTAAACAAGTATGTAATCAGGGGAAAGTATGGGCTGGTGAATTGAAAGAAATCATTACGAATCCAGGTGAGACTGTTCAACAAATTCAAGGTCAAGTTCAATCGTTCAAAAACAGTATCCAACAAATTAATGAAGATATGAAATTTTTAGCTGAAAAAGCTGTTGAAATGAAAGAACTTGGTGGACAAGCAATAAAGACATTTGTTGAAAAGGATATGGAGGAATAATCCAGTGGTTTTTCTGTGATTTTTTGTTAAATGGTCACCCAGAAATGAAATGGAAAAAAACTTAATTAATGACCACTGCCGTTTTTTTATATTTCTATGTAAAACCGTATATATTATAAAGTACAAGTTTATGAACAACTATCATGTTCCGAAATAAATTAGGTGATTCAATGAATAAGTATAAAATGAGTTTGAATTGGTTTGTTGCACTGTTCAAACGAATTGTTAATCATGATGTATTTGGTTACTCTGCTCAGCTTGCATATTTCTTTCTACTTTCATTATTTCCGTTATTAATTACGTTGTTTTCGATACTTCCTTTATTGCCTTTAAAGACAGAGGATGTTTTATATTTTGTAAGTGATTTTGCCCCTGGGGAAACATTATCATTTATAGACTCAACGTTAGACACCATAATGGCAAGTCATAGTGGTGGATTATTATCATTTGGTATTATCGCAACATTGTGGGCTGCATCCAATGGGATGAACGCGATTATTAAAGCTGTTAATCGTGCTTATGAAATAAAAGAGGACCGACCGTTTTTTATTGTTCGGGGTTTATCCGTTCTACTTACGATTGTTATGATTATTGTTTTTATCATTGCATTATTATTGCCTGTTTTTGGTAAGCACATTGGGATGTATATATTTTCAAAATTTGGCTATACTGACCAGTTCATTCATAGTTGGAATACGTTGCGATTCGGTGTTAGTTCACTTATTCTTTTCATTGTTTTTAGTGCAGTCTATTTTCTAACCCCAAACCAACGATTAAAATGTGCGACCGTTGTTCCAGGGGCAATTTTTTCAACAATTGGCTGGATCATTGCTTCTATTGGCTTTTCCTATTACGTAAATAATTTTGGGAATTATACGTTTATGTATGGAAGTATTGGAGTCATAATTGTATTAATGATTTGGTTTTACATAACAGGAGCGGTAATCATTATTGGTGGCGAAATAAATGGTTTAAATGAAAAAATGAGAAAGAATAAATGTGAATGAAGGATCAACGAGCGTGGAAATCACTCGAGAATAAATGGAAAAATCTAGTGGGGCAACATCATCATTGCTAGGGAAGTGGAGAGTAACGAAATAATATGTGGAAAAAGAAAAAGCTGTCCTTTAGGTGACAGCTTTTTCCAGTAGGAGATTCATCTCGTTTCATTATAATTTTATGATTTTAGCAGTCTTAGTCCATTTAAAATAACGAGTATTGTACTACCTTCATGTCCGATGACCCCTAAAGGTAAGTCAATGGATTGAAAAAAGTTCGAGAAGACTAATAAAATAATAACACCGATTGAAAACACAAGGTTTTGTTTAACAATTCGGTTCATCTTTTTCGACAATTGAATTGCTTGGGAAATTTTCGTTAAGTCATTCTTCATTAAAATAACGTCCGCCGTTTCCAGTGCGACATCTGTTCCTTCTCCCATCGCAATTCCAATATTTGCTGTAGCTAAGGCAGGTGCATCATTAATCCCATCACCAACCATCGCTGTCCGTCCATATGTTTCTTTAATTTTACGAATTTCGTTTACTTTGTTTTCAGGTAGACATTCATCTATATACCGGTCGATCCCAACTTCCCCGGCAATGGCTTTTGCAGTATTTCCATTATCTCCCGTAAGCATAATTGGTTCAATGCCAAGCCCTCGTAAAGCAGCAACGGCTTGGAGCGACTCTTTTCGGATCATATCTTTTAATGCAATCATCGCTACAACTTGTTGGTCTCGTTCAACAAATGCAAGGGTGTTTCCATTGCTTTGTAGAAA
The DNA here is from genome assembly GCF_001244735.1 of Bacillus andreraoultii. Classification (GTDB taxonomy): domain Bacteria; phylum Bacillota; class Bacilli; order Bacillales; family Caldibacillaceae; genus Caldifermentibacillus; species Caldifermentibacillus andreraoultii. The sequence goes on along the minus strand of NZ_LN868935.1, from coordinate 379,748 downwards.
TTCTACGGTGGAAAGGTCAAATGCGGTTTCGAGATTGCCATCCATAAAGGCACGTTTTCCGATTTTCCATACATGATTATCGATCGAAGCTTGAACACCCCAACCACTGACATCCTGAACAGAATCGATATTGATAAGTTCATATTGTTTAGTTGTCGCATACCGTACGATTGCTTGTGCTAACGGATGATTGGAATGTTTTTCAATCGATGCGACGATTTGTATAATTTCCTTCGTCATACTTAGGTGGTTCGGACTAACAATGAATTGCGTAACTTCAGGCTTCCCTTTTGTTAATGTCCCCGTTTTATCAAAAGCAATGGCTTGAAGATTGCCCAAACTTTCTAAATGTGCTCCCCCTTTAAAAAGAATTCCTTTTTTTGCTCCATTTGAAATAGCTGATAGAGTTGCTGGCATAATGGAAGCGACAACAGCACAAGGAGAAGCCACAACAAGTAATACCATAGCTCGATAAAAAGTTTCGTTCCAACTCCAATGTAACAAATAGTGGGGGAGGAGGAGCATGAGTCCGACCATAATAAGAACAATTTTCACATATGTTCCTTCAAAACGATCAATAAATTGTTGTGACGGAGATTTTTCACTTTCCGCATTTTGTACAAGGGTAATGATCTTTTGAAATAATGTCTCACTACTTGGTTTTGTAATTTCTACAGTAATAGATCCACTAACATTAACCGTACCAGCAAACACTTCATCGTCCATTCCTTTACCAACTGGGATGGATTCACCTGTAATTGCTGCTTGATCAACATTCGTTCTTCCTTTTACAATAAAACCGTCAGCAGGAATTCGTTCACCTGGTTTCACTAAAATATGGTCACCAATTTGTAGTTGTTGAACATCGACTTTAATCTCTTTTCCATCCTTTAAAAGCCAAGCTTCTTCCGGTTGTAATTCCATTAAAGCAGAAATTTCCTTTTTACTTTTACTCATCGTATAAGACTCGAGGGCTCCACTTAAGGCGAAAATGAAAATAAGTATAGCCCCTTCTTCCCAATATCCAATGACGGCAGAACCGATGGCAGCTAAAATCATTAGTAATTCGACGTTTAAAGTTCTATCTTGAATAGTTTCAGTGATTCCTTCTTTTGCCTTGAAAAATCCACCAATTAAGTAAGCGGAGATGAAAAAGAAGATAGAGGCCGTTGGATAGTCCATTTTGGCTAAAGTCCATCCAGCTATAATAAGAACTCCGCTAATAATCGCAAAACAAAGCTCAGTGAGTGGTTCAATTTCAGTTAATTTTTCTTTTATCGACTTTTTCTCTTTGTTAGAAACTTTTTTTTCGAGACTCATATTCAGTTCCAATGTTATACACGTCCTTTTTAATTGAGAATAACTATCATTAAGACATTCATATTTTCGATAATTTAAATATAATTGAGAATCAAATTCAATTATGATATCTAGACTGCAAATTGTACTATATAATTGATAATTGTTGTCGTTTAAGGTTTATACTGTATTTTATCTATATTTATTTTATCATATTACATGGAAAAGTGAAGTGAAATGGGCGAAATTATTTATAATAATTTTAAATAAGGAATAAAAATAATTATAAAAGGTGGAATGTATTGTGGAGAGGATTTAATTAAGGGATACACAATGTGGTGAAGTACAATAGTAGCATTATGAAGAACGAACGTGCGAGGGAAAAATGTCAACTGTCCAATAGGGGTGGTCATAAGGACAAAGTGTGCGAAAAAATGGGGATGAAATGTCCTAGACGGGGGTTCTTAAGGAAAAAGTGGTGATGAAACTGGCGCAAATGTCCCAGACAAAGGTTCTCAAGGACAAAACAGGCAACAAACGAAGCTGAAACGTATAATAAAAGAGTGATGCCACCAAAAGTCTCAGCAATTAACCCATTTGCAACTTCAAAAAAAGCAAGCAGAGAAAATCTTTCCCACTTGCCTTTTTAATATTCATATTCCATTTCCGCATAATTGCCATTGAAGAAGTGAATATTTATGATAGAAAAACCCCACTTGCCCTCATTACCATATATTCATCATTCCTTACGATCGACCATAAGTTACTGATACAACGCGGACTGTGCCTACATTCACTTTCCACACTTAAAAATTCCACCGATGATCCGCAAGCGACAGTTGTTTTTCTTTTTTAAAAACAGATAAACCAAGAAAAATAACGAATAAAATACCACTAATTAAATAGAAAAAGCTGACATTTGGTAGATGATCAATGGCCAATCCTCCGAGGAATGGACCAGAAATGCTACCAAAGCTAAAACAAATACTAATTAATAAATTTCCAGCAGGTAATAAATGCTTTGGAATCGTATCGGTTAAAAATGCGATACTCAATGAATAAGTTGATCCAAGAAGCATACCTGCGATAAAAAATGCGACAATTAAAATTTGAGCATGATGTTCAAAAATACCGGCTGTTAAGAATATAAAGCTTCCAATAACCATAACTGTTAAGAGTATATTTCGGCGTCCAAACTTGTCACTAGCAGTTCCAAGAGGTAACTGAAATATAATTGCGCCAATAGAAAAGGACGAAATAATAATTGCTAGCATGTCAACATTTATTCCTAACCGTAATCCATATACAGGAAAGTTTCCGTTCAATGAAGCTTCTAATACCCCATAACAAAACGCCGGAAGAAGTGGGGCCCATGCATATTTCAATACTTTACCAAACCGTCCCATTGTTGCACGAATTGAATAAGTTCCTACATCATTACTCACTTCATCTGGAAATTCATTATGTAACCAAAAGATTGTTACCCATGACAATAAACTTAAAATTGAAGTAATAAAAAAGGGCAAGCTTTCATTGATTTCCACTAACCGAGTTAGAAGAGGACCAACGGCAAAGCCAATGCCAAATGATAATCCATATAAGGAAATATTTCTTCCTCGTCTTTCAGGAGCGGAGAAAGAGGTAATCCATGTTTGCGTAGAAAAATGTAGGGCATGATCGCCTATTCCAATTAGTAACCGTAAGAAAAACCAAATAAGTATGGAATCAAGAAATGGAAATAAAAATAAAGAAATAATAACCGTTAGTCCACCAGCGATAATAAGCGGTTTATAACCATATTTTCTTAACGGTGCTTCCATGAATGGAGATGCAAGTAAAATACCAATATATAGCCCAGTTGCATGGAGTCCGTTAATAGTAGAGGAAACCCCGCGGTTTTCTAAAATAATCGCAATTAATGGCAATAACATTCCTTGTGATAAACCAGAAATGCTCACAATTGCAACTAAAACGGGAAAACGTAATTTTTCATTGTTTCTCATATGTACTCTCCCTGAACATTTTTACTATATCTATATAAGAATGGTACTGATAATAGGGAAGATTGGCAAGAGAAAAGTGAAACCGAGTGGCCCTATATCTATCCACTCGGCAAATTAACGTTTTATGAAATTGTTCAAACGAGTTGTACTCATCCCTCCTAAAGTAAAGTTAACGATTCAAAGAAAGGTTCACGCATTCCATCCAATTGCCAGTCGATAGATCCCTCCTCCCAGATGTAAGAATGGAACTTCTCCTTTCCCTCCTTTTCTTTAGGTTAATACATAGTTATTTCAGATAATTTGTCAATATTCTCTTTTTTCACAAATAATTTCATGAAAATTTTTGGATAAGAATAGGAAGGTTTGCGAAAAATAAACTCAAAATTACATTTGGAAGGAGTTCCAACGATGAATAAGCCATTATATAAAACTCTTTTATTAACGATTACCCTTATGTTAACAATGATTTTAAACCATCCTGTAACTTTTGCGGTAAATGTAGAGAAAGTAGCTGAAAAGAAAGCAGAAGGGAAATATAATATACCAAGTTCAGTACTAAACATTGCTAAGGAAAATACGTATCCAAATCCATCTCAAGATTTACCACATCTTCAACCGAGTGAACTAACGAATGAGCTATTGGAAACGTGTAAAGTGAAAATTGAAAATCCTGACTTGATTTTAATGTTAAATGAAACAAGTATTAACAAGCCAATCATTGCGATGGGGCATAAAGCGACAATCTATTTAGGACAATGGCCGCTAAATTATGAGTCCAAAGAAACTTCAGCAAATTGGGAATATCAAAAAATCAATACGAACTATTATGATAACCGCGGAGGAGATTCCCCATATAAATTTCATTATGTCCAAGAAACACAAAAAGTCATTCGTGGCGGTTTAACAGCAAAAATTCCTCATGCTAATGACGTGAAAAAAATGATGCTATTAAAAGCAGCAGAAAAAACAAAATTCCCACTATCCTTTGATACAATCATTGGGGCTGCAACGAAAAAAGACCAATATTACAATATTCCTAAACGGAAAGTAGGCTATTTAGATGCGTATGCACCTGCAGTGAATGAAAAGGGAACTGTTACGTATGGAGAAGTATACCTTGTTCTGAAAGGCGGGAAAAAATCCATCGTTGTAAAAAATATTACCTCCCAAGGAATTGGAGCTTGGATACCAATACAAGACCATGTATCCTTCAAATTTTCAGCTGTTGAACTACCGAGATAATGGGAGAGACTGGGAATATTTCGTGCAAATGATGGGATTGTCAAAAAAGGGTAGTTTTCTGTCACATAAATATGTGTATAATAGGAACAGATACAATTTTGAAGGGAGCTATTTACTTGCAAACTACCCAAGATAATCAGTTGCAATTTTTACAACAACGATTCAACTCATTTATTGAAACTTTAGAAACGATTGAGCCTGAAAAAGTGGACTTAGAAGAAATCGACCGACTTATTGAAATGATTGATGAAATGGAAGAAAAATGTAAACAAGTGAAAGTACAAGAATAGACTTGAGGAACCCTGTTAAATGTAGGTGCTAACATGTTTCGTTTTCCGCCTTTAACAGGGTTTTTTGCATGTTCTATTGTTCCAAACATTTTGTGCTATTTCATTATTTTCCCTTTCAATTCCTAGCATGTTTCTTCATGTATTAGAGAAACTAAGGAAAAAAAGGAAAGGAAGATGGTTTTGAAAAAGCTCGCATTACTGTTATTGACCATCGTGCTCATTTTTACCAACGGACTATCTGCTTTTGCTGTTTCCAACGCGCAAATTCATTGGGGATTCAAAAAAGCTCAAAATGAAGTTCCACCAGAAGCAGGCGCCACTTACGACAATTTATTAAAAAAATATGGTGCCTTTTATAAAGCAGATTCGGAAGAAAAGGTTGTGTATTTAACATTTGATAATGGTTATGAAAATGGCTACACCGCAAAAATTTTAGATGTATTAAAAAAAGAAAAAGTTCCAGCGACATTTTTTGTTACAGGGCATTATTTAGAGTCGGCACCTGATTTAGTGAAACGGATGGTGAGAGAAGGCCATATTATTGGAAACCATTCATGGAGCCACCCGGATTTTACACAACAAAGTGACGCGAAAATAAAACAAGAATTAGACCGTGTAAAAGAAAAAACAATGGAATTAACTGGACAAAAGGAAATGCTATTTCTCCGCCCGCCACGAGGAATCTTTAGTGAAAGAACATTAAAAGTAGCAAGAGATGCTGGATATATCCACGTGTTTTGGTCTTTAGCTTTTGTCGATTGGAAAATTGATCAACAAAAAGGTTGGGATTATGCATACAACGAAATGATGAAACAAATTCATCCAGGGGCAGTCATCCTTCTACATACAGTGTCCAAAGATAATGCTGACGCCCTTGAAAAGGCAATCATTGACTTGAAGAAGCGTGGATATACGTTTAAAAGCTTGAACGATTACATGCTCAGTCAAGAATTAGGAAAAGATAACAAAATATTTTATTAATTAAAGAGTGCTTGGTTTTTGCCAAGTACTTTTTNGGGTGCTGCAGAAAGAGCATACCGTGAAGGATGGACAACGCCTGAAAAAGCTATTATTGGTGGAGCGGCATTTATTGGTAATAACTATGTCAAAGCTGGTCAAAATACATTATATAAAATGCGTTGGAATCCATCTGCTATGGATACTTATAAGTATGCAACACACCAATACGCTACTGACATAGCTTGGGCTTATAAACAAATTAATACAATGTACAGATTGTACCAAGATATTGGTGTGTATTATCTTAATTTAGAAATTCCTGTCTATAAATAATATTTTATGAAGATCCACAGAAGTAATCATTATCTGTGGGTCTTTTTTGAGTTATATAATTACAATAGATATGTGTAAAATATTACTCGGGGGTTAAAATACCACGTTTTGGAAAATATTAACTGGCAAAAAAAGAGAAGGCACTCTAATATAAATGTAAGCTACCAGGCTTAATACATTTAGAAAGAGGCCTTCTCATGGATAAAATTATATCAAGAATTTATGGATTAATAAAGGAAACAAATAATTTAATTGAATTCGAGGAACAACTTCAAATCTTGATGTATGAAACATTCGCATCATTAGTTGGGGATGTTTTTACTAATATTAATCAAGTAATCAAAGAAAATAAGCAAACGGAAAATTGGACAGTTGAAAGAAACGATGAGAAGACAATCCAATTTATTTTCGGATCTGTTCGCTTTAAGAGGACGCTTATGCATGATGTTAATGGAAATCCACACTATCCCTTAGATGAGTGGCTAGGGTTCATAAAACATCAAAGGTATAGCCCTCTGGTGGAAGTAAAGGTAGCTGAATTAGCAAGTGAAAATACATACCGTGAATCTGCACGTATTTTAAAAGAATGGTCGGCTGTAAATGTTAGCCATACAACAGTCGGTAATATTGTGAAAAAGGTTGGAGAGGCCCAAGCAAAGGCTGACCAAGAAATGGTGGATGAACTTGAAGAATCGGCATCGTTGCCAGAAGGAAAGAAAGTTGATTTTTTATATGCAGAAGCTGATGGTGTATTTGTTCGGGGGACAGAAAGAAAAAAACAGATGGAAGTTTGCCACGGGATTATTTATGAGGGATGGAATAAAAATGGCAAGCGCGTCTCTTTGAGAAACCAAAAGGTAATTATGACAACCCAGCCAACAAACACGTTTTGGAAGGAATTTCAGGCCTTTTCTGCCAATGAATATTCGATAGAAAATACACATGTAATTACGAATAGTGACGGGGGCAGAGGATATACAGCTGAGAAGTTCCAAGAGGCTTTTTCACAGTCGAAACACCAAGTATTAAATCAATTAGACTCGTATCACATAGGTGAAGCCTTAAACCGAGCTTTAGGCTGGAAAAAGAATAAATTCAAGGGGTCTATTCAACAAGCTTTATCAGACCATGATAAAAAGGCCTTTTCATTATATTTGGATACATTTGAAAGTATGCTAACCGACGAAAAAGAGATAAAAAAAGTAAATGATTTTCGAGGTTATATTTTGAATAATTGGGATCGGATTTTTGATTGGCGAGATAAAGTGAAAAGTCATCCAAAAGATGCGCGTGGGTTAGGTGGAATGGAGTCGAATCAACGCCGTATTTCTTTCAGGATGAAGAAAAGAGGTATGCATTGGAGTAAAGAAGGTGCGGAGGCCATGGTAAAAGTAAAACAAGGGATAATCAACGGAACTTTGCGAGACGTATATTTAAAGGCACAAGGACGAAGTGAAAGAAAGCATCGTGAAGTGAAAAGAACCATTCGTATGTCTCAAGTATTACGCCAGCCTACACAACCTTCTATCGGTGTAAAAAACGGTAGTATAAGCTTGTACGTCGCCCACTCAACAGCGACAGGGAAATTATTAAAATGTTTTCGGTAATAGAAGTACCCTAGAATAATTTGTTTGGTTCTTGTTTTTTAGAACCGAACAAATTATTCTAGGCCAGCAAGCGTTAGCGCGGTAGCTGAAATAGCTGTACAAAAATAGAGTGCCTGAAGTATTGGTGTAAAAACAAGACCGAGAAACTCTTGACACATACCTTTTTTAGGTGAAAGTTGACATTTCCCCTCTCCCTCAACTACCATATGAAAAAGAACATGATTTCAATTTAGAGGATGACGTAGATGAAAAAACAAACAAATACAACGGTCAAAATTACAAAAGGACAAGTTTTCCCGTTAACGATTAAACGCCTCGGCATTAATGGGGAAGGTGTCGGCTATTTTAAAAAACAAGTCGTCTTTGTACCTGGAGCATTGCCAGGGGAAGAAGTGGTTGTTGAAGCAACAAATATTCAACAGAAATTTGCAGAAGGGCGGATTAAAAAGATTCGAAAAAAATCGCCCCACAGAGTGAACCCGCCTTGCCCCATTTATGAAGATTGTGGAGGCTGCCAAATTCAGCATTTAGCATATAACCAACAACTTATCGAAAAGCGCGATTTAGTCATTCAAGCATTGGAACGACATACAAAGTTAAACACCGAACAACTTGTAATTCGCCCGACAATCGGAATGGACGATCCGTGGTTATATCGAAATAAATCACAATTCCAATTAGGAGAAATAAAGGGAAATTACATAGCTGGGCTTTTCAGTATGAACTCACACCGTTTAATTGATATCCCAAACTGTATTGTTCAACACCCAGCAACAAATAAAGCTGTCCGCGTTGTAAAAGAGATTTTAAGCGACTTAAAAGTACCTGTATATAATGAAAGAAAACATTCTGGTATTGTCCGAACAATTGTAGCACGCGTTGCAGTCGGTACGGGTGAGGTTCAAGTTGTTTTAATAACAGCTAAAAAAGAACTACCGAAGAAGGAATTAATTGTTTCAGAAATCCAAATGCGTCTTCCCGAGGTGAAATCTATTATTCAAAACGTTAACGGGAAAAAAACCTCGCTCATCTTTGGTGATGAATCCCTTCAACTTGGTGGAGAACAATCCATTCAAGAAGTATTAGGTGACATAAGTTTTGAATTATCGTCTCGTGCTTTCTTCCAATTAAATCCAATCCAAACGGTAAAGTTATATGATGAAGTGAAAAAAGCAGCGCAATTAACTGGTAAAGAGAAGGTCGTTGATGCCTACTGTGGTGTCGGGACAATTGGATTATGGATTGCAGATCGGGCCGGTGAAATTCGGGGGATGGACGTAATTCAAGAAGGAATCGAGGACGCAAGGAACAATGCCCGTCGTCTTGGAGTGAAAAATGCCCATTATGAAGTTGGAAAAGCGGAAACCGTTATGCCAAAATGGGTAAAGGCAGGATGGAAACCAGACGTTGTTATCATTGATCCTCCACGGAGCGGTTGTGACGACGCATTACTGGATACAATCTTGAAAACGGAAGCAAAAAAAGTCGTTTACGTATCGTGCAACCCGTCTACGTTAGCGAAGGATCTAAATAAATTGACCAAGAAATATAAGATCGAATACATGCAACCTGTTGATATGTTTCCACAAACGATGCATGTTGAGTGTGTGGCGTGGATGTCTAGGGTGGTGTAGATAAATATTAATCTCTTGGCAACCAAAATAAACTCTTGCTAACTTCACCACCAATACTGTCAAAATAAACATTTGCTTTTTCAATATAAAACTCATTAAAAACTCGGTTTTTCCACATCAGGATCCCGAGTTTTTTATGTCTTTTTCAATATCATTTCAATACATATATGTACCTAAACCGATTGATAATAGTGGGTTTATCCAATATACTAATCAATATAATCTCAATAATTTTTCCACTATTTTTATCTTTTTTCTTTACCTCTTATCTCAACCATTTTCTTCCCTCTATTATGGCAAAACTTTATTCCAACTCCGAAAAAACCGTGAAAAAACAGCCGAAAAAGGCCCGAAAAACGACCGATTTTAATCTAAAATTGGATAAAAATGAGGGGTCTGTAGCAAAACATTATTATGAGTGAAACGGTGGAATGCGGGTTGGAGGGGTGGGGTTTTAGCAAATGATTATTCTTATGGTGGAAAATTGTCTGTTTAAAAAGTAAATCTCTCAATTAAAATAAACATTACCGACTCTGATCCGAATATCGTTAAAATGAACATTTGGAAGTTCTTAAAAGAAAAAAGAGAGAAAATATAGATAAAAAATGAAGGGTTGAATCTAAAACAAGATTCAACTCCTTATTTTGATAAAATATTTCTTTAAGAACATTTACTTGAATTATAGTTTGAAAATTCCCTCAGTAAAGTTTTTTCTCAAATGCTTTTGTTTGGTTTAATCGAGGATAAGCCCAAGGAGTAATTCCGAAAATAAGTCTTCATTTTTATTAAATACTTAATTTAAGAATTCCTACCCAACTTTACTTGGTAAACAAGGTCTTAATCTTCTTTCTTACCTGCTATGCCGTAAAAGAATAACTTGGTAAGATCCTCAGCAATTGGAAGTGTCATTGTGGCAACATCTTCACGCTGCAAATATTCTTGAAACATCTTTAAATAGAATAAAATAGCTTCATCTGATATCTCAGAGTCAATATATCCTTGTTCTCTACCTTCATTAAAAAGTTTAATGAAGAGTGGAAGGGCTTCCTTTTGATATACTTCTTCAACATAACTCTGCCCACTTGCATAATCTTTCATAAAGTCTTGAAAAAATCGTTCGCTTATTTGATTAGCGGCAATACCTTTTTCAAATATAATCTTTTTAATCTTCTCATTAAATGGAAGGTCATTAACTAATAGATGTTTTTGTTCATCCCATATCTGATCAACATAAAACTTAAAAACTAAACGAACTAGATTTTCTTTACTTTCAAAGTAATTATATATGGTGACTTGCGATACATTGGCCTTTTTAGCTATTTCTGTAATAGATACCTTTTGTAATCCATACTCCATGAATAGGGCTAATGCGGCATTTAAAATGTCTCTTTTCTTTTGTTCCCTACGTTTTTCAAACCCATCCATTTTCTTCACCTCATTGTTAGTTTAATAAAAATTATGTAATAAAACAATAAAAATAGTTCATAAGTTGTTGCAGAAAAAATAGTTTTTGTATATTATGAAATAAACGAGTTAAAATAGTTCATAATTTAAAGGCGAAGAAACATGAATCTATTAAAATGCTGTGGAGGATTAATATTATGATAGGAAACTTTCCAGAAATTAAAACGATAAAACTAAAATTAAATGATATAAATGTCAATTGCTATACAGCTGGAGAATCTGGTTCTCCTGTGATACTTTTGCATGGTGCAGGAGTTGATTCAGCAAATATATCTTGGAGTGAGGTATTAGGTCCTTTATCAAAAAATCACCGTGTATTTGCTCCTGACCTTCCTGGGTATGGAGAAAGTGATAAACCTAATGTGGAATATTCACTTTCCTTTTACATTGATATATTGAATCAAATAATAGATCGTCTTCACCTTGAGAAGGCTAACTTGGTTGGACTATCTTTAGGTGGAGGAATCTCTCTTGGGTATACGCTCGAATATCCAGCTCGAGTAGAAAAGCTAGTATTAGTAGGTGCGTGGGGGCTATTTAGTAAACTTCCTTATCATCTTCTCACTTATTGGTATACACAATCATTCCTCAATGAACTTTCGTATAAATGGTCAAGTAAAAGCAGAAGATTTGTGAAGTGGACGCTGCTAAATAGTTTATTTGGAAATCCTAATAATGTATCAGAAGAACTTGTAGATGAAATTTATGGATTTTTACAAGCACCACATGCTGGTAAAGCATTTATGTCATTCCAGAGAAGTGAGATTACACGCACAGGACTTAGAACTAAGTTGGCAGAAAATCTATCTGAAATTAAAAAACGGACATTAATCGTTCATGGGTCAAAAGATACCTCAGTTCCTATTAAACATGCGTTTGAAGCACATGAGGCTATGAAGGCTTCCGAGCTGTATGTAATGGAAGGGTGTAAACATTGGCCACAGAAAGAGAGACCGGAAGAGTTTACCCGAGTTATTACAACATTTCTAGGGAAAGAGTAAAGTAAAAATATGGGGTATTCGGATTATAGTGTTGAAAAACCCTATTAAATAAATTAATGTTCATAGCACTGTAAATCGGATAATAGTGTGTAAAATCATAAATTGTATGTAATATCTTTTTCTGTATCCATGAAACTGATTAACCTTTAATGTAGTTTTCGTTTTGAACCTTTTAACTATCGGATCATAATTTTATTAAAAATATTTACAAATTTAAAGAACCACGTCCAAGTTTTCACTTGGGCGTTTTTACGCTGGGCGAGAAATTCAGTTTTCCTATCTACAACTCCGTTAAGTTCATTCCAATTCGACTTTTATAAAAAGAATACTTGATGGTTGACTCTCCTCTAAGAGGATAGTTTATAGTTCCTTTTGTAATAAATGAAGGAGGGAACAATATGTATGACCATTATGAAATAGTTTTAAACGCTGTTAGCAAAACATTTGGCAAAAAGGCAGCCTTAAATAATGTGTCTCTTAAAGTGAAAAAAGGTTCTATCTTCGGACTAATTGGTCCAAATGGTGCAGGAAAATCTACTTTGACGAGTATATTAGCTACTTTATCCTTGCCAAATGAGGGTACTGTCAAAATTTCGGATTTAGACGTTGTTTCAAAGGTGAATGAGGTTCGAAAAAAAGTTGGAGTCACATTCCAACAAACAACTGTATTTTCGACTGGAACAGCTTGGGAAAACATATTGATTGCAGGAAAAATGTATGGCATGAGAACTTCAAAAATAATGGAACGAGGAGAACACCTGTTAAAGGAATTTGATTTGTTCCAAGTATCCAACGATTTGGTTGGTACTTACTCAGGTGGAATGAAAAGAAAATTGGATATTGCGATAAGTTTGCTTCATAAACCTGAAGTTCTTTTACTGGATGAACCTACAGCTGGATTAGACCCAGAGTCAAGAACTACCTTGTGGAAAATAATTACAAAAATTTCTCAAGATGAAGGAACGACAATTTTTGTAACAACACACTATTTAGAGGAAATTAATCACCTAGCAACTGAAATTGCATTGATCAACAATGGAAAGATACTTGATATTGGGACGCCAAAAGAATTGATCAATAAACTTGCGGCTGATCAAATTGAAATCCACTATCACAAATTAGATTTGGCCAGCATTTATAAAATCGAAGAATATATTTCTGACCTAAAAGAGGTCGTTAGCCACAAAATAAAACCAACAGCATTAACAATTATGACGAGTCATGGACAACAAATATTATCTGAATTATTGAGATACTTAATTCAAATTAATGTCGAAATTGAATTTAGTGAACTGAAACAGGCAACATTAAATGACGTTTATTTAACAAACTTTAATGAGAAAGGAGCAGAACAATGAATAACATAACATTCGTTTTGTTATTATCAAAAAAGAAGCTAACACCGCTAATTAAAAATCCAATAGCAATTATCATTTCAACGTTCCAACCATTGATTTTCCTAGTGCTGTTTGGAACGATATTTTCAAGCATATCTTCCGTTAGTGGATTTGAAGAATCCAATTATGTATCGTATATTTTACCGGGAATTCTGATCATGAATGCTTTATTTGGCGGAATATACTTAGGAATGAGTACTTTAGATGATATGAGAGAAGGAATATTTAACCGATATTTAATCGCCCCGAAGAATAACTTAATTTTTATCATTGGTGATTTAGTCTACATTTTCACTTTTCAATTGATCCAATCCACTTTGCTTGTGATTATTGGCTATTTTATGGGATTCAGACTTCCAATGGGAATCGTTTCACCAATTCTTTTTCTTGTTACACCAGCATTATTTTCGTGTCTAATCGGATCTATTTCAATTGGAATTGCCGTTCTAACCAAAAAGCACTCAACGATGATCACTGTCATGCAGTTTTTCTCTTTCCCATTGATTTTTTTGTCTTCTGCCTTTATGCCAAGCAATTTATTACCAAAGTGGATAAGTATCCTGTCAATAGTAAATCCAGTTGACTGGGTAGTTAGAGCATCACAATCTACTTTCAACCATTCGCCCGCAATTAACTACTATTTACTGATTGTTTCATGTCTTGTTATGGCTGTTTTCTTTTGTAAATTCACGTATGATGTTCAAAGAAAATAGTGAAATAAATGTGTTGACTCTTACCTTAGAGGATACTTTAGTATAAAGAGCATTGAAAGGAGGAGAAGAAATGTATACCGTTCATGAAGTTGCAAAACTAGCTCATACCACAGTGAAGACATTACACCATTACCACAAAATAGGTCTTTTGATTCCGGAGCAGACGACAGAAGCCGGATATCGCCTATATGGAATAAAAGATTTAGAACGATTACAGCAAATACTTTTTTATAAAGAATTGGATTTTCCTCTCAAGGAAATTAAACAATTATTAGATGGCGAAATCAACAGGGAAAATACGTTGATTCAACAAAAATATTTACTAGAACAAAAAATTGATCGATTTAAAGGACTAATCAGGACGATCAATTCCTCTATTAAAAATGCCAAAGAAGGAGTCGATATAGATATGGAAACCATGTTTAAAGGTTTTGAAACTGAAGACGAATGGCAAGAAGCCTTAAAAGACCAAAACGAACATTTGAAAGAAGAATATGATTTTGACTTCTTAAATCAGACAATTGATGTAGAATCAATGAACGACTCTGCCATGGAAGCACAGTCATTTAATGAAGATATGATTCATTTCTTACAAGAAGGTTTCTCTCCAAATGATTCAAAAGTTTTGGATCGTGTAAAAGAACATTTATCCTTTTTAGAAAAAAAAGATCATCCATCAACGCCGCAAGACTTTCTAAATCAGACGGAGTTTTTCATCGTTGACGACTTTCATAGAAATATGCTTGAGCAATGGCAAGTGGGTTACACTTACTTTCTAAATAAAGTAGCAGCTAGTTATATGGCAAATATTAAATAGAACCAATACCGAATAATATAAATAATAATGGTATCCTTTTTTAAAATGTTTGATTCCCTTCCACCTAGTTGACCAAAGATATGAAATCAAAGGGCTGTTTCGGCAGCTCTTTTTGAATTTCTTTCTATTCATATTGGTAAAAATGAAGTGTCCTGAAAGGAAAGTAAAATGTTAACAAATATGATTAATCTACCAAACTTAAAGATTCTCGATATGAAGGAGAGTGAATATGATTATAGATTCCTAGTAGAGTCTACTACTCCATCTCCATCACATTGTCCTAAATGTGGGGCAATTCCTAACCTATACAAACATGGTAAAAAGGAACAACTGTTCTTTGATCTACCGATGCACACTAAACGTGTAGGGTTAATTATCAAACGGCAGCGTTATAAGTGCCGTGAATGCAATGAAACATTTTTTGAAGATTTACCAGATATGGATGTCAAACGTTCTGTTACTAATAGACTTTTAATTTGGATTCAAGAAACCAGTCTTGAAAAGACATTTACTAGTGTTGCAGACGAAATAGGCGTTGATGAAAAAACTGTACGAAATATCTTTAATGATTATGTAGCTGAGCTTGAAGCTCAAACAGATTTTAGAACTCCTAAATGGCTTGGTATTGATGAAGTCCATTTACTCAAAAACTATCGTTGTGTCATCACAGACGTTGAAAACAAGTCTGTAATTGACATTTTACGAAAACGTAATAAAGATACGGTTATCAGTCACCTTTCAAATCTCCAAGATATTGATAAAATTGAACTTGTAGCAATGGATATGTGGAATCCATATAAAAGTGCTGTTAATACGGTGATACCACATGCAAAAATCGTAATTGATAAGTTCCATGTTGTTAAATTAGCCAATGAAGCGTTAGAAAAAATACGAAAAGTTAACCGTCAAAATGTGTCAGCCAAAGAACGCAGACAACTTATGAGAGATCGTTATGTTCTTCTTACAAGACGAGATGATTTAAATGATTTCGATGATCAAATAAAGTTGCAAGTATGGACTGATAAGTTCCCGTTACTTGGTCAAGCATACGAACTTAAAGAGCAGTTCTTTGACATTTATGAAGCTAAATCAATTAAGGAAGCCTATAAACTGTACCAAAACTGGCTTTCAAATGTTCCTAAAGAGTTAATGACTTATTTTGAAGACCTGATTAAGTCAATGAATAATTGGGAAGAAGAGATATTCAACTATTTCAATTCTCCCATTACAAACGCCTATACGGAGTCCTTGAATCGTTTGATTAAGACAATGAACCATATTGGCCGTGGTTATTCTTTTGAAGCTCTTAGAGCAAAAATATTGTTTACACAAGGTTATCGTAAAGTAAAAAAGAAAAAGAAATTCAAAGAAGTTGAAGCTACTTTCGGAAAATTGTTACCTGATCAATTCCCAAGTTGGGGTCAAATAGGCTATGAATGGGTTTATGAAGAAATCTATGGTGCTGACTTTTCCACACTGACTAAAGCAATGGAGGAGGGTTATTTTTAACCCTCTTTCTACACTATTTTCCGATTACCCAAAATATGTACTTGAACAGGAGCTATAAAGAAATGAACATAGTAATTAAACAAGAACAGGTGAAAGACTATAAAATAACAGAAGAAGTGGTAAAGAATGCATTCGCTAATGCGGAGCACAGTGATAAAAATGAACATCATTTGGTGTCTCGTATTAGAAATTCAAACGTATTTATACCAGAATTATCTTTAGTGGCGATGGATAATGATGATAACAAACAAGTGGGACATATTCTATTATCCAAGATAAAAATTAAAAATGAAGATCAAGTTGTAGAGTCACTCGCTCTTGCACCTGTATCTGTCCTACCAGAATATCAAAATCAAGGCGTAGGTAAATTATTGATTAGTAAAGCATTGCAAAAGGCAAAAGAGCTTAGATTTAATTCGGTTGTTGTTTTAGGGCATCCTGAATATTATATCTTTTTTATTGGTGTTCAATATGGTTTTTTCTGAAGAAGTTCTAGAATTGGAGATGATACAGCTGTTCCGTTTTTAGAGCCCCTCTATTAAAAGTATATCTTTCATGGTAGTTTAATCCATTTCTTAATTGATTCATACTTCGAGTAACATTATTAAGCATTTTTTGACTATAAAAAAATAGACTTTAACCAGTTAGTAGGGGAAATGGAAAAAACGACCGCTGCCTCGGCCTGTGTGAAATAATTCGTTGTGATTAAATTAGCAAGTCATCTTTAAACAATGATATAAAGGAGTGAGTTTATGTCTGCTAATAATTTTCCTGGACCAAATCCACAAACTCCATTTCCATTAGAAGGAAATAAAAATGTTCAATTTATTAAGCCAACTATAACAAGAAAAAATGTTTCTGTTGGGGATTATTCGTACTACGATAGTAAACATGGAGAGTCATTTGAAGAACAAGTTCTATATCACTATGAAGTAATAGGTGATGAACTGATTATAGGAAAGTTTTGTTCGATAGGTCCAGGAACAACCTTTATTATGAATGGAGCGAACCATCAAATGGATGGCTCTACTTATCCATTCCATTTGTTTGGCAGTGGGTGGGATATGTATGTACCTACCTTAGACGACCTGCCGATTAAAGGAGATACTGAAGTCGGAAATGATGTATGGATAGGAAGAGATGTAACAATTATGCCTGGAGTCAAAATTGGAGATGGAGCAATAATTGCTGCACAATCAGTTGTTACAAAAAATGTAGCCCCCTATACAGTTGTTGGAGGAAATCCTGCGATAGTTATAAAAAAACGTTATTCAGATAAAGTAATAGAGGATTGGCTAACAATAAAGTGGTGGGATTGGGATTCTAAGAAAATTAGTGATAATCTCGAGTTCATAATAGGTGGACATATAGATAAATTGAAAAAGAACAATTAAATTAAGATCGGACTGGATGCTTAATAGGTTCTTCTGATCTTTATTCTAAAATACTTCACTCTCGAAAAGTAGTGTGGATGATGACTTACTTGGTGGGTTTTGTACCAAAAGGTTAAGAAAGTAATTTAAGTAGAAAATCTATTTTCTTATATCTGAAACTCTTTTTCTACTATGTAGATCAATAATAAACTCTTGACAGTCATAATAAACTTTTTCTAACTTTACCACCAATTCTGTAAGAATAAACCTGTGCTTTTTCAATATAAAACTCATTAAAAATTCGGGTTTTCCTCATCAGGAACCCGGATTTTTTCATGTCTTTTTCAATATCTTTTCAATACAGTAATGTTCCCAAACTATTGATGTTACTGGCTTTTTCCAATATTCGATTCAATACTATTTCAATAACAAATCAATACTTATCCAATATTTTTATCTTTCCTCTTGATCTCTTATCTCCATTATTTTCTTCCCTCTATTATGTCAAAACTTTATTCTAACTCCGAAAAAACCATGAAAAAACCGCTAAAAAAGGCTCGTAAAACGATCGATTTTAATCCAAAATTGGATAAAAATGAGGGGTCTGTAGCAAAACTTTATTATGACTCGAACGGTGGAATGCGGGTTGGAGAGGTGGGATTTAGCAGATGATTATTCTTATGGTACAGGTGGAGAAATAAGGCTATTCAAAGCACTGATAAATAAAGGGTTTCCTGACATTGAACTTTGCTCACGGCTACTTTGCCGAGGATGTTAAAGTCGGGAAACCCTCATTTTTATTCTTTGAGGAAACATATCAACTACCCTGAAAACGATAGGGTCGAGTTGACAGATTAGATTTTTTATTGAGGTTGAGGAGACAGGATAGATGTATTATTTAATCTTCTCGTACAGCATCTGTATCGAAAATTCTATCCAGTTCCTCATTTGATGTTATGCCACGAACTTTATTCCTAATCGTTGTTTTTCCCATATCTAGTCGATAGAAATGTTCACGACCATCTACACCTTTTTTAAGTCGAATGAGCTGAATCCTGCCAAATATATCCCAATGCTTCTCTGCGAATTTTGCTAAACCCACTGCCTTAGGATAATTGTCTTTAAATTGCCACCCCTGCTTACGGACTCCGAAATTGAAGAAGTTCTTTCTAAACTGTCCGACCTTACAAAGTGGGCGAATGAAATTATGGCTTATGCCACAGAAGCAGCCGTTAATCACGGTAAAGAGTGGTACGGTTTTAAGGTAGTCGAGGGCAGATCTGTTCGTAAATATAAAGACGAAGAAGCTGTGGCTGAAGCAGCCAAGGCAAACGGTTATAAGGATATCTACCGTCACAGCCTTATTACCTTAACGGAAATGCAGAAACTGATGGGCAAAAAGAAATTTGAAGAAATCCTCGGTGGTCTTATACATAAACCACTAGGTAAGCCAACGCTGGTTCCACTTTCCGATAAGCGGCCAGCTATGAATATATCAAACGTAAAAAATGAATTTAATGAGATAACGGAGGAATCGTAATATGAATAATCAAAACAGAACGAAGGTTATTACAAGTGTCAACACCCGTCTCAGCTACTTTCACGGCTGGGAGCCCGTATCCATCAATGGCGGAGCGGAAAAGTACAGCGTATCCGTATTGATTCCCAAAACAGATAAGGAAACCATCAATGCTATCAATGCAGCAGTAGATGCAGCCATTGAAGAGGGCCTTGCAAAGTTTGGTGGTAAAAAGCCGAATAAGGCTGCTATCAAACTGCCACTTCGAGATGGTGATGTAGAACGTGATGACGAGGCTTACAAAGGACATTACTTTGTAAATGCCAACAGCAACACTCCACCCCAAATAGTAGATAAAGCAGTCAGACCTATCTTGGATCGTAACGAGGTTTACAGTGGTTGTTATGCAAGAGTATCCCTGAATTTCTATGCTTTTAACTCTAATGGCAATAAGGGTGTAGCATGTGGACTTGGCAACATCCAGAAGATAAGAGATGGAGAGCCTTTAGGCGGAAGAACCAATGCAGCTGATGACTTCACAACGATTGAAGATGATGATTTTCTAGCATAAAGAATAAATACAGACGAGGTGGTGGAGGTTGTTCTTCTGCCACCTCGTTTGCATTGGAAAGGGTGGTAATACATGAACTCTATTTCTATTGACATTGAAACATTTAGTGGCGCCAATCTTCAAAAATCTGGAGTTTACCGTTATGCCGAGAGTGATGACTTTGAAATTCTACTATTTGGCTACTCGGTGGATGGCGGTGAAGTACAGGTGGTTGACCTTGCTTGCGGGGAGGAAATCCCCGATGAAATTATAAACGCACTTTTGGATGATTCCGTTACCAAATGGGCTTTTAATGCAATGTTTGAGCGTGTGTGTCTATCAAAATGGCTTAACCTTACAGAATATCTTGACCCCGCATCCTGGAAATGCTCCATGATATGGTCGGCATATATGGGGTTACCACTTTCTTTGGAGGGAGTTGGGGCGGTTCTAGGTTTGGAGAAACAAAAGCTAACAGAGGGTAAAGACCTCATCAAATATTTCTGTACACCTTGCTCCCCTACTAAATCAAATGGTGGTCGAGTTCGTAATCTGCCAGAACATGACATGGATAAATGGGAGCGGTTTAAAGCCTATAATCTTCGGGATGTGGAAGCTGAGATGTCAATACAACAGAGATTTTCTAAGTTTCTGGTGCCGGAAAATATCTGGGAGGAATATCATCTCGACCAGGAAATCAATGATCGCGGCATTGCCATTGACATGACTTTCGTAAAACAGGCTGTTGTGATGGATGAACATTCCCGTGAAAAGTTAATGGCTTTAATGCAAGATATAACCAATTTAGAGAATCCAAACTCTGTACAACAAATGAAAGACTGGCTTGCCGATAATGGGCTAGAAACAGATACCCTTGGTAAAAAAGCAGTTGCTGAGATGCTAAAGACGGCTCCTGAACCACTAGGAACTGTTTTAGAACTCCGTCAGCAACTTGCAAAATCCTCGGTGAAAAAATACACGGCAATGGAGAATGCGGTATGTAATGATGGTCGGGCAAGAGGAATGTTTCAGTTTTATGGTGCAAACAGAACTGGTAGGTTTTCGGGAAGGCTTATTCAACTGCAAAATCTCCCTCAAAACCATATGCCCGATTTGGAACAGGCTCGTGCTTTAGTTCGTAGCGGAAACTTTGATGCTCTTACCTTACTTTATGATTCAATCCCAGAGGTACTGTCGGAACTTATCCGTACCGCTTTTATACCACGAGAAGGTATGAAGTTCATTGTGGCAGATTTTTCAGCGATTGAGGCTCGTGTCATTGCCTGGCTAGCAGGCGAAAAATGGAGAATAGACGTTTTCCAAAACGGCGGAGACATCTACTGTGCCAGTGCTTCTCAAATGTTTAATGTACCTGTTGAAAAGCATGGTGTGAATGGCCATCTTCGTCAGAAAGGAAAAATTGCTGAACTAGCCCTCGGTTACGGCGGATCTGTTGGAGCATTAAAATCAATGGGTGCTTTGGAGATGGGAATTGAAGAAGAGGAACTTCAGCCTCTTGTAACGGCTTGGAGACAGTCCAATCCCAATATCACAAAACTCTGGTGGGATGTTGACCGGGCAGTAAAAACTTGTGTTAAGCAAAAAACTCCCACAGAGACACACGGCATTAAATTTATCTATCAAAGCGGGATGCTCTTTATTGCTCTTCCTTCTGGTAGACGGCTTGCCTATGTGAAACCTCGTATGGGAGAGAATATGTTTGGCGGTGAGTCAGTTACTTATGAAGGTGTCGGTGGAACGAAGAAATGGGAAAGAATCGAAAGCTACGGTCCCAAATTTGTAGAGAATATTGTTCAAGCAATCAGTCGTGACATCTTGTGTCATGCCATGCAGACATTAAAGAATTGTTCCATTGTGGCTCATGTACACGATGAAATTATCATCGAGGCAGATATGGGGACGTCACTTTCCGCTATCTGTGAACAGATGGCTAAGATGCCAACATGGGCAAATGGCCTGTTGCTTAGTGCTGATGGTTATGAGTGTCAGTTTTATCAAAAAGATTAAATTAATTGGTAATCGGATAATCGTGTGGGAGGAGGTTAAAAGACCTTCAATTTTTAAATAATGAAAACAGGATAGCACTTATTTTATGACCGGTACGTGCTATCTTGTTTGTTTAATAAACGCTCCATTTTTGTGGAATAAAGGGTTAAAATTCGAATCTTGAAGAAATATAGTGAAAGAACCGATTTTGACTCCTCTCTCTATAAAGTTAATAATAAATCAAGGGGTAAGACTAAATCTATTAAAAACACATGGGACAATAATTGATACATCGACCGATTAGCTTAATTGATTTTATTGCAGAGTGTCTCTAAATGATAACGAATAACTTCCTTCACCTTTTCTGGAGAGTATACATCAGGTCTTAATAAAGCATGAATTGACAATCCCTCTATTAATGCCGTTAACCTACTCTTTTCTAATTCTGCATTCATTGAATCTGATAATACGCCTTTTAGAGCTAAGATTTCAATCATTGAATTTGCTAATTCATATGTACCGTCCGTCATTTCATCTTTTTTGTCCTTTATTGTATCACTTGTAAGTGAACGTAATGCAAGAATCCACCAAACGCTCGTTTCAATTTTCTTTTCTTCATCTATTGGTACTAGCTCTAATAAAACTTCTTCTACTGCCTGCACTGGGTTTTCTGACCATTCTTTATTTTGAGAACGTTTTTTCCCTTCTTCTAAGTAGTAATTCATAATAAATAATAACATTTCATCTTGAGTTGAAAAATAATGTCTTAACGCACCAGAAGACATCCCTGCCTCAGCTGCAACTCTTCGTATAGACGCTTTCTCAACCCCTTCTTTCCTAATAATATTCCATGCAGCCTCAGCAATTTGTTTGCGCTTTTCATCATGATCAACAATTTTTGGCATTATAAAAATCACTTCCTTTATTTAGCACAGTGTGTTATTATCTTTTTATAGCACGATGTGTTAAATAGATAATACCACAACATTTAAAGGAGGACTAGTTTGTTTGATCGAAACTATTGAAGCATTGATGCCTTCTTCATCATTAGACATTTCTTCAGCATTAATGATTATTTCTTTGTGTGCTTTAATTGATATTTTAAGTCCCGGTGTACTGACTGTAACAGCCTATTTATTACTGACACAACCGAATCAGTTATCTTCTCGTTTATTTGTGTTTTTATTCATCACGCAGTTAGGCTATTTCATCACGGGCTTATTACTCTACTTTGGTGGAAATTCATTATTGAAGAGAATAGAACAATTGTCTCAGTTTGACTTTATCAATTGGTTTTATATCCTACTTGGAGCAGTTCTTGTTCTAATAAGCTTCAGTAAACCAAAAGAGACTACAAAAAAACGTTTAATTTCATTTATCCCCAAAAATACAACAATTAAAGGGATGATTATACTAGGAATCATTGTTTTCCTAATTGAATTTGTAACGGCATTGCCTTACTTTTATTCAATCTTTTTAATGAATCATCAAACAATTGAGACTACACCTGCTATCTTAATAATAATTGGATACAATCTAGTAATGGTGCTTCCTTCTCTATTACTGTTAGGGGTTAATATTATATTTAAAGAAAGATTGCAACAATTTCTTATTAAAATCAGGTCAAAATTAAATGAAGCTCCAATCTCTTCACTCTTGGTAGCGACAGGAGTCATAGGTGCAGTTTTTTTTAATATCGGTCTTAGAGGCATTTTAAATTAGAAAAAATATTAAAGAGGTGTTCATCATGAAAGAAATTATCAGTGGTCTCAGTCTACTTTTTATTATTCAGGGAATAGGCGGATTAATCAATCATTTGACTAATGGGGGAAAAAGTTGGTTTTTAGTAAATTATATTGATGCGTTTCAAGGGTTTGAAATCGTTTTGGACATTGTATTTATTGCAGTTGGTGGAATCATAGCTTTAGCCACTCGTAAAATAACATCAAGTAAAAGCAATAAGTGAATGATGTAAAATAAAAAATACAGAGTGAGAATTTCTCGCTCTGTATTTTTTATTTTAATTGATTCTCCTCGAGGCTCTACCAACCTTACTCATCCAGGTCATAGATAAAATATGATACCAAAATGATTGTTTTCCTCTTCTCTTATTAGCTCCAAATCCTATAGGCCTATTACAGTTTACGTTACCATTTTTTGTTCATCAATCTAGTCCGTTTGTAAAAGTAGAAAATTACTGAATCAGCTTTTAAATCTATTTTACATACACAAATTTCGAACAAAAATCCGGATGTATAATTTATTTTTTCAAAATCCTCAACAATTATTACCTCCTGTGGCTATTAGGTAGAGGGGTTTCCTCTCTGACTATATTGCAGGAGGTAATTCGTATGGACGAATTAGTAAAAATCAATTATGAAAATCAACGACCAACCGTACTCGGTCGTGATTTACATGAAGCCTTGGAAGTAAAGACCGCTTATAAAGATTGGTTTCCAAGAATGTGTGAGTACGGATTTGAGGAAGGATCAGACTTTAGCTCAATTTTGAGCGAAAGTACTGGAGGCAGACCAAGCATTGACCATCAGTTAACAATTGACATGGCAAAAGAGCTATGCATGATACAGCGTACTCCAAAAGGGAAAGAGTGCCGCGGGTACTTTCTTGAAATAGAAAGAAGATGGAATTCCCCAGAAGCAATCATGGCAAGGGCACTTCAGATTGCTAATCAACAGCTAACTCAAGTAAGGAAACAAAATAAAGTGCTTGAAGGTACGATTGCCGTTCAGAATCAGCAAATTGCAGAAATGAAACCGAAAGTCTCCTATTACGATGTAGTTTTAAATTGCAAAGACCTCATTTCCACCTCAGCAATTGCCAAAGATTACGGCAAGTCAGCTATTTGGATGAATCGCTATCTTAATAAAAAGGGTGTCCAGTTTAAACAAGGCGGCATCTGGCTTTTATATCAGAAGTATGCGGAAAAAGGCTACACCAGCACCAAGACACATAGCTATCTTGGCAGTAACGGCCAGCAACATACAAAGGTCCATACATACTGGACTCAAAAAGGCAGACTCTTCATTTACGAACTGATGAAGGCAGACGGTATTTTGCCACAGATAGAAATGGAGGGTGTGTAATGGGAATCAACAAATTCAATCATGAAGGATACCATGATCCAACTCCCCATGAAGCACTGACCAACATAATGAAAAAGGAAAAGGCAGAGAAAAAATCTGCCTTTAAGCCGCTTGTATATATCTGTTCTCCCTATTCCGGTGATGTAGAAGGAAACATTAAAAAGGCTCGCAGTTTTTGCAGGTTTGCCTTAGACCAAAACTGTATCCCAATTGCTCCCCACCTTATGTTTCCGCAGTTTATGGATGATGAAAACCCAGAGGAACGAGAACGTGCCATATTTATGGACATTGTGCTTATGGGTAAATGCTCCGAGGTGTGGGTGCTGGGCAATACCATCTCAAGCGGTATGGCGAGGAAAATTGAAGTAGCCAAGAAACGCAGACAAACGGTCAGGTATTTTAATCCGGAGCATGAGGAGGTTGAAAGCTTATGAAAATTGCAGTGGGCAATAGCCGGATGGATAGGAAATGGAAAAACAAAGATATCTCCTGGGAGGATTTTTGCTCCCGTGTAAAGACAACCCAACGTACTACAGAAACGGTAGAAGAATATCGGAAACTTAAAAAAGGCCAGCAAGATGATATCAAGGATGTGGGCGGCTTTGTCGGAGGACATTTAAAAGAAGGAAGGCGAAAGAAGGGCAATGTTCTGTGTCGTTCTTTGCTTACCCTCGATATGGATTACGGTAGACCCGATATCTGGGAACAAATCAGTATGCTTTTCGATTTCAAATGTTGTGTTTACTCCACCCATAAGCACACACCGGAAAATCCGAGACTCAGACTTATCGTTCCTCTTGCTCGTGAGATCAGTGAAGAAGAATATGCAGCCGTTGGACGTATGGTGGCAAAAGAAATCGGTATTGACCTTTTCGATGATACGACATATGAAGCACATCGCCTTATGTATTGGCCATCCACTTCCTCTAATGGTGAATTTGTCTATGAAGAGCAGGATGGAGCATTACTTGACCCGAATATTTATCTTTCAAAATATGAAAACTGGCACGATACATCAACTTGGCCCGTATCAAGTAGGCAGTCTGAGGTTATTAATCGTAGTCTTAAAGAACAAGCCGATCCGCTTTTAAAAGAAGGTGTGGTAGGAACTTTCTGTCGTGCTTACTCCGTTCATGAAGCAATTGAGAAATTCTTAGGTTCCGTTTATGCACCATCTGCTATGGAAGGGCGCTATGACTATATTCCAGCTGACAGTAGTGCGGGTGTGATTATCTATGATGATAAATTTGCATACAGCCACCATGCCACCGACCCAGCAAGCGGCCTGCTCCTTAATGCTTTTGACCTTGTTCGTATTCATAAATTCGGCTCTTTAGATGATAGAGCTTCCACGACTACGGCTCCTGGTAGGATGCCGTCTTTTGTGGCAATGTGCGAGTTTTCTATAAAAGATGAAGCGGTAAAAGCTGAGTTCGCAAAGGAAAGGCAGGCTCAGGCTGAAGAGGAGTTTAGTGCTGAGGATTGGCAGACAGGTTTGGAACTAGATAAGCAAGGTCGGATAAAAGACACACTGGATAACATCGTTCTGATTATTCGGCATGATGAAGATTTACAGCATATAGCTTTTAACTGCCACCGTGATGGTATTGATGCCAAAGGTGGTCTGCCTTGGGACCAGATTAAGGCGGGTTGGAATGATTCGGATAACGCACTTCTTAAGGTGTACTTAAGCAGCAAATACGGGGTCTATTCTCCTACCAAGACCAAGGATGCTGTGGTAGCGGTAGCATCAGAACGAGCCTACCATCCTGTTAAGGAGTACCTAGACTCCCTGCCAAAATGGGATGGTATTAGCCGAGTAGAAAATCTACTCATTGATTATTTCGGTGCAACAGATAATTCCTACACAAAGGCAATTATTCGTAAAACGATGGTTGCAGCGGTAGCCCGCATTTATAGGCCCGGTACAAAGTTTGATAGTGTTCTAATCTTAAACGGGCCTCAAGGTATCGGTAAGTCAACCTTCTTTGCCAAACTTGCTGGAGACTGGTTTTCAGATAGTTTGACTATTACAGATATGAAGGATAAATCCGGGGCTGAGAAACTTCAGGGATATTGGTTATTGGAATTGGGTGAGCTTGCTGGAATGCGTAAGACGGATGTGGAAATTGTGAAATCTTTTATTTCAAGGGCGGATGATAAGTACCGTGCCAGTTATGGGGTCAACGTCGAAAGCCATCCCCGTCAGTGTGTAATTGTAGGTTCAACGAATGCAGAAAGTGGATTTCTTCGGGATATTACAGGCAACCGCAGATTCTGGCCAGTCCGTATTAGCGGTAACGGTAAAAAGAAAGCTTGGCAGATGACCAAAGAGGAAGTGCAGCAGATTTGGGCAGAGGCACTAGAGCTATATGAGAAGGGCGAAAAACTCTACCTTGAAGGTGATGATATATCCATGGCAACTAGTGAACAGGCAGATGCCATGGAAACAGATGAACGAGAAGGACTGGTTCGTACTTACTTGGATACGCTCTTGCCGGATGATTGGGACACGATGTCTCTGTACGAGCGTAGAAATTTCCTTGGCGGTAGTGAATTTGGCGGCGGCACCCGTGTTGGAACAGTAAAAAGAACCCTTGTCTGTAATATGGAAATTTGGTGTGAGTGTTTCGGTAAAGAGGCCTCAATGCTAAAGCCTTCAGATTCTTATGCTATCGGTGCCATTATGAGAAAGATCAGTGAGTGGAACAAGTACACCGGGAACAAGAATGGTGTTGTAACGTTTCCTGTCTACGGAAAGCAACGAGCTTATTCCCGAGTCGAGGAACAACGCTAAGTTGTACCTTAGCTTGTTCCCATACTAGTTCCTTCCCTAAAGTTAGTAATAATAAGGAAAATCAAAGGTTCGGAACAAGTGGAACAAGAAGTAACCTATTTATTTATAAATAGTAAAAAGAAGTAATAGTAGCCTGTGCGTACACGCATACACGCGCGTATAGGAAAATTGGGTCAAAGTTGTTTTCTTGTTCCGAGCCTTTTTACATGGGAGGTATTTATGCTTGAAAAATATATCGAAAAGAAACTGGTGACTGAGGTAAAAAAGATGGGAGGCATTTGCTGCGAAGTTTGTTAGCCCAGGTTTAGATGGGATGCCAGATCGCCTGGTGCTTTTACCACATGGGAAGATGGCATTTGTGGAATTAAAGGCTCCCGGGAAGAAACCTCGACTGTTACAGATTAGAAGAATAAAGCAATTACAGAAGTTAGGCTTTGCCTGCTATGTCATTGATGATGTTAAGCAGATTGGAGGGATACTCGGTGAAATACAATCCTCATAAATATCAGACCTATGCAACGAACTTCATTCTAGAGCATCCCATTGCTGCGGTGTTTTTAGAAATGGGTCTTGGCAAAAGCGTCATTACTCTAACTGCTATATTCGACCTGTGTCTTGATCGTTTTGAAATTGGAAAGGTTCTGGTCATTGCCCCACTTCGAGTAGCTAGGGATACTTGGCCAGCTGAGATAAATAAGTGGGAGCATTTAAAAGGGCTAGAGTTTTCGGTAGCCATCGGCACAGAACAGGAGCGATTGGCGGCTCTTAGGAAACCTGCAAGTGTCTATCTTATAAACAGAGAAAATGTTGATTGGTTGGTAAACAAAAGTGGTATCCCTTTTAATTTCGATATGATGGTCATTGATGAACTATCATCCTTTAAGTCCTATGGTGCAAAAAGATTTAAAAGTTTACTAAAAGTAAGGCCGAGGGCAAAACGAATTGTGGGTCTTACGGGTACACCTTCCAGTAATGGGTTAATGGATTTGTGGGCAGAGTTTCGTATCCTTGACATGGGTAAAAGACTCGGCAGGTACATCACTCACTACCGCAATTCCTTCTTTACACCGGATAAACGTAATCAGCAGATTGTATTTTCATATAAACCATTGCCAGGTGCTGAAGATGCCATATATCGGCTCATTTCGGATATCACCATTTCCATGAAATCAGTGGATTTTCTGAAAATGCCAGAATGCATGATCAATGAAGTGCCTGTGTATCTAAATGACAAAGAACAATCAGTATATGATCACTTTCGTGAAGAGATGGTTCTTGAATTTGCTGATAAGGAGATTGATGCCATGAACGCAGCCGTCCTTTCAGGGAAACTCCTGCAAATGGCAAATGGTGCAATCTACGATGATGATAAAAATCCTCATATTATTCACGACCGCAAGCTAGATGCTATTGAGGATCTAATTGAAGGTGCAAACGGCAAACCTGTGCTTATTGCCTATTGGTATAATCACGATTTAAAGCGTTTTAAAGCAAAATACAATGTCAAAGAAATTAAAACTTCCAAAGACATCATGGATTGGAATAATGGTGATATTTCTGTGGCAGTTATCCATCCAGCATCGGCTGGACACGGTTTGAATTTACAAAGTGGAGGTTCAACGCTTATCTGGTTTGGACTTACTTGGAGTCTGGAACTCTATCAGCAAACCAATGCGAGACTTTGGAGACAAGGACAAAATGAGACCGTGGTAATCCACCACATTATTACTAAAGGCACGATTGATGAAGATGTGATGAGAGCCTTGAAACAAAAGGAAAAGACACAATCCGATCTTATCAATGCAGTCAAAGCAAATCTTGGGAAAGCGAGGGAAGTTGTATGATGGACGCTTTTGAAAAACTGGCAAATGCCATTATTCTACAGGCAGTCAAGGATTATCGTTTTGCACTGAAAAGATTAGCAAAACACCCTCGCAATGATTCTGCTTTATATACAAAACGTGAGGTTGAGCGCTTCTTTCATTCTGGATTGTTCAATGTTCTCACCTCCCTAAACCCTGACATGTTAATTCAACAGCTACAAGAGGAGGTGGTGCGATGATGACAGCTAAGGAATTCTTAAAGCAGGCTTATCGCCTGAATGAATTGATTAATTCCGACCTTGAAGAGTTGCAAAACTTAAGAAATCTATCAAGAAGTATTTCATCCCCCATTCTTGAGGAAAAAGTCAGTCGAACCAAGAGTACTGACCCACCCTTTGAAAAATATGTGATTAGAATAATAGATTTGGAGCAACAAATACAGCAAGAAGTTGAACGATTAGTAAAGCTGAAATCAGATATCCGTGAAGCGATTAACCAGATGGAAAACGTGGATGAGAAGCTACTTCTTCGCTACCGATACATTAACTTTCTTAACTGGGAAGAAATCTGTGTCAACCTTAATGTTTCTATGAGAACCGTACACAGACTCCACTCATCCGCTTTGCAACATTTAAAGGTTCCAAAATAAAAAGGAGTAACCGGAAAATAGTGCAGGAAGAGGGTTAAAAGGCCCTCTTCACCATTACCTTAGTCATTGTATGAAAATTACAGTGATTTAAATAATTAGTTTCTCCTTTTTAATGATTATTAAATTAAAATGAGCTGTCAAAACAACAACTCATTGCTTACCCACTTTGAATACCGACCTAATGCATGATCTCAGTATAAACTTTTACAGTTTTCTGGTAGTTTGAAAGGATTTTCTTTATTGATACGCTCATAAAACATAATTCCATTTAGGTGATCTATTTCATGTTGAATAACAATAGAGGAATAGCCATTGAGTTTTAATATTATTTCTTCTCCTTCTAAATTAAACCCTTTCACTTTAATTCTCTCATATCTTGGTACGAACCCATTTATATCTCGATCAACAGATAGGCACCCTTCACTTGGTGGTAAGTAAATCATAGAAACGGAATGGCTAATAATTTTTGGATTAATAAGGGTATATTCATGTTCTTTCCCCATCTCGTCAGTGAAATACGCTACAAACATTCGCTTATTC
This sequence comes from Bacillus andreraoultii, assembly GCF_001244735.1. Taxonomy (GTDB): domain Bacteria; phylum Bacillota; class Bacilli; order Bacillales; family Caldibacillaceae; genus Caldifermentibacillus; species Caldifermentibacillus andreraoultii. Next base: position 349,117 of record NZ_LN868935.1, on the reverse strand, counting down.
AAGCCAATCTGATTCGCGGATAATCCAACTCCTCCACGTAATTTATATTTTTTGGATAGAATGGGGTCTTGACTATTTTTTAAGAAATTCATCATACTAGTTAATGTTTCCTTATCTTCCTCAGGGGGAGGTACCATCACTTCCAGTGTTGGTCGATGTAAGATATCATTACCTTCCCTTACAATATCTTTCATTGTTATTATATAATTTGAATGAAATTTATTCATAAATAAACAATTCATCTACCTTTACTTTTAACGTTTTTGATAATTTGAAAGCCAGTTCCAGTGTGGGATCATATTTATCATTCTCTATACAATTTATTGTTTGTCTAACAACTCCACACTTCTTAGCAAGTTGCTCTTGTGTTATCCCCAATTTGTTCCGTATTGCTTTAATTTTATTTTTCAACAGTATCACCTATGTCAAAGATATTGGACATTGTTATTATAACAATTACAATAAACATGTCAATAACTTTGGATATTTTTGAAAATATCTATTGGTGGTTTTTGTACGCAGTAATCTGAATGCTCGCAAAAGGTTGGCACACTTTGGCACAGTTTGGCATACGATGACACTGTTTGTCTGTAGTGAAAGTTATATAATGGTAGTATGGAATATTAATAAACAGAAGCCTTCACGGGAGAACCACTCCTGCGAGGGCTTTTTCTATGGGCAAAAGGAGGTGCAGTATGCCAAAGAAACCTAAGCGACCGTGCTCTTACCCTGGTTGCCCAGAACTAACCGACAAGCGCTTTTGTGAAGAGCATAGTAAGAAGGAAGCTGCACGGTATGAAAAGTATGATCGTGACCCATCAACCCGTAAGCGTTATGGTCGTGCTTGGAAAAGGATACGTGACCGTTACATTGCAGCTCATCCTCTTTGTGAGGAATGTAAACGACAAGGAAAGCTGACCCCAGCAACCGAAGTGCATCATATTCTCCCTCTTGCAAGAGGAGGGACTCACGATAGAAGTAATCTGATGGCTCTTTGTACTCCTTGCCACTCTGCAATCACGGCAAGAGATGGAGACCGTTGGGGAACCCGATAGGGGGAGTCAAATCTCCACAGCTTTTCATTTGTGTAACGGGCGTGGGGTAACGCGTGAAAATTCGCGGTTTCAAACGGGGTAATAGGCCCATCGACGAAAAGAGGTGAGTGAATGGCCAAAGATGGAACAAATCGTGGCGGCGCCCGTATAGGCTCCGGTCAAAAGAAGAAACCACTTGCTGACAAAATTGCAGAGGGAAACCCTGGTAAAAGAAAGCTTGAAGTCGTTGAGTTCCAAAATACTGCTGACCTGAAGGGGCAGGAAATGCCAAAGCCAATGGCCATGCTCTCCGCAGTGCAAAAGGATGGAAAAACCCTAGTAGCGAGTGAAATCTATGAAATTACATGGAAATGGCTTGAGGAACGTGGCTGTGCCCATTTGGTACTTCCACAGCTTCTAGAGCGATATGCCATGAGTGCGGCCAGATGGATACAGTGTGAGGAAGCAGTAACCGAGTTTGGCTTTCTAGCCAAGCACCCAACCACCGGCAATGCTATTCAAAGTCCTTATGTAGCGATGAGTCAGAACTTTATGAGTCAGACAAACAGGCTATGGATGGAGATATATCAAATCGTTAGAGAGAACTGTGCTACAGAGTATTCTGGTTTAAACCCACAGGACGATGTGATGGAGCGACTGCTATCTGCCCGCAGAGGAAAATAAAAATGAGGAGATATGATGTAATGAGTAAAAGATATTTAACAGCAGAAAGTGTATGTGCTGGACATCCTGACAAACTATGCGACATCATAGCAGATAGCATTTTGGAAGCATGTCTACGTAAAGACAAAGCATCACGTGTCGCTTGTGAGGTAATGGCAACCAAAGGGAAAATTATCGTGGCGGGCGAAATCTCCTGCAGCGAGAAAATAGACATCCGATACATTGTTAGGAATGTCCTAAAAGAGATTGGATACAACCCTCTTAAATTCTTGATTTATGTATTTGTACACAATCAAAGTGTAGATATTGCAACTGGCGTGAATACTGCACTGGAAGTAAGAAATGGGATAAACGAACAGTATGGTTCAATAGGTGCTGGAGACCAAGGAACTGTGTATGGCTATGCTACAAAGGAAACAGGAGAAATGCTTCCTCTACCCCTTGTACTATCTCACAGGATTGTAAAGAGACTGGATGATTGTCGAAAAGGGAAACTGATAAAAGGTATCCACCCAGATGGTAAAGCACAGGTGACGGTGGAATATGAAGGGGACACTCCAGTGCGAATAAAGACGATTGTGATATCGGTACAGCATGATAAGAATAAAACACTGGAAGAACTTAAAACAGATATCCTTAACAATGTCTTATGGCAGTGCTTTGAGGACTTCCCATTTGATGATGAAACAGAACTTCTCATTAACCCCTCTGGTAGATTTGTCGAAGGTGGTCCCGCTGCCGATACAGGCTTAACTGGTAGAAAAATTATGGTTGATACCTATGGAGGACTTGCATCCCATGGCGGTGGTGCCCTTTGTGGTAAAGATCCCACCAAAGTTGACCGAAGTGGTGCCTATATGGCACGGTACATTGCAAAGCATATCGTCTGGTGTGGTTATGCAAAGAGATGTGAAGTTGGTATATCCTATGCCATCGGTAAGGCAAATCCTGTAGCCTTTTCTGTAAATACCCTTGGCACAGGTATTGTTTCTGACGAAATACTAACTCTTGCTGCACAGGAGGTTTTCAACTTAAGACCTGCGGCAATCATTGAGAAGTTGCGTCTAAGGAATGTGATTTACTCTGATACAGCCGCTTATGGTCACTTTAATAGTTGTCTATTCCCGTGGGAGGATGTAAATAAGTACAGTGAATTTAGAAAGGCGGTGGAAAAGTATGTTGATAGAGAAGATTAAAATCAAACAACTCATCCCCGCTGAATATAACCCAAGGAAGGATTTAAAACCGGGTGATCCGGAATATGAGAAACTTAAACGCTCCCTTGAGGAGTTTGGATATGTAGAACCCGTAATATGGAATAAGACCACAGGCAGAGTCATCGGAGGTCATCAGCGTTTGAAAATCCTGCTGAGTATGGGCATGGATGAGATAGAATGCGTAGTTGTTGAAATGGATGAGCAAAAGGAGAAGGCGCTGAACATTGCACTAAATAAAATAAGTGGTGATTGGGATAAAGACAAATTAGCACTTCTCATCACGGACTTAAATGCTTCAGACTTTGATGTGTCTTTGACAGGTTTTGACCCAGGAGAGTTGGACGATCTTTTCAAGGATTCCCTTAAGGATAATATAAAAGAAGATGATTTCGATGTAGACAGCGAGCTGAAAAAGCCCGCTGTTTCGCATTTAGGGGATGTTTGGCTACTTGGGCAGCATCGATTAGTCTGCGGAGACAGTACAAAGAAAGACACCTTTGATGTCTTGATGGATGGGAAAACTGCTAATTTGGTAGTTACGGACCCTCCATATAACGTTAACTATGAAGGCACCGCTGGAAAAATCAAAAATGACAATATGGCTAACGAAGCGTTCTACGATTTCCTGCTTGCAGCATTTCAGAACACCGAAGCAGCGATGGCAAAGGACGCTTCTATTTATGTATTCCATGCGGATACCGAAGGACTCAATTTTAGAAGAGCATTCTCTGATACGGGGTTTTATCTTTCCGGTACTTGTATATGGAAAAAGCAGTCCCTTGTTCTCGGTCGCTCCCCTTATCAGTGGCAGCATGAGCCTATTCTCTTTGGGTGGAAAAAGAAAGGTAAGCATAACTGGTATTCCGATAGAAAGCAGACCACCATCTGGGAATTTGAGAAACCGAAGAAAAACAGTGATCATCCTACGATGAAGCCAGTTGCACTTGTGGCCTACCCTATTTTGAATTCAAGCCTTTCTAATTGTATCGTGCTTGATCCTTTTGGTGGTTCAGGAAGCACACTGATTGCCTGTGAGCAGACAGATAGAATCTGTTACACCATTGAACTGGATGAAAAGTACTGTGATGTTATTGTGAAAAGGTATATTGAGCAAGTTGGAAACTCAGACGGTGTGTTTCTTTTAAGAGATGGTTCGAAAATAAGATATTGTGACCTGCCAGACGTTGCTACCGCCGATTAATGGAACAGTATTTTCTACAGAAAGATGCTCTAAATGACTTGATATTAACAGCCTTTAGAGTGATATATGTATGTACCGAAAATAGAAAGGCGGTATAAAAATTGCAGATAAACTATAATGTCACAGGAGCAAAAAGAAAAGAGCTAGTCAATGCAATCAGCCAAAAACTGAATGCTCCTGCAAGATATCTTGGAGCGCCTACATTTGCATATGAAGTGGCAGACTACAACATTGACAAAAACGGGGTAGTCAGAGGACCAGATAATTCTGAACTGGTTAATAATCTATTAGGCCTTCATGACTTTAAGGCGGTTACAGTAGAATTTGACACACCAATTCCAGCAGCAGAGCCTGTTCTTGAAAATATTCAAGTTCCTAATGAAGCGGCTCTTGGGGGTAGGGTAAGTCCAAATAGTGATTACGAAGAACCTCCCGTATACAGCGAATCAAATGAAACCGAAGAAGCTATTAGTTTGATTATTCAAATGCCGAGGGAGGGTTTTAGCGAAACTGCACTTGGTAACCTAAAAGGATTGGTAGAAAGCAAAGAAACCCTTATAAAGAAAGCACTTGATACTGACTCTATTCCAATTATCATAAATGAGGAATTTATAACCTTCCCTTGGTTCAAAAGTAAGTGCTCCGCAGAGGAGGTTAAGGCTTATACCCACTTTGTAACAGCACTTTGTGAAATGGCAAAGAAACAGACTCGCGTCAACTCGACCGAGAAATCAGTGGAGAATGAAAAGTACGCTTTCCGTTGTTTCCTTCTAAGACTTGGCTTTATCGGGCCAGAATACAAAACAGAACGAAAAATTCTCCTCTCCAAACTGTCGGGTAGCTCTGCCTTCAAAAGCGGAAGTGCCAAGCATGAGGAGGTGAGTGAATAATGAATATCATTCATCCAGAAATGCTAAAGCAACTTAGAAGTTATTACACTCCAGGAACTCGTGTCATGTTACTTAAGATGAATGACCCTTATACCAAGCTTCAGCCAGGAGATAAAGGTACGGTTACTAGTGTTGATGATATGGGAACTATCCACGTCAGTTGGGATTCAGGCAGTTCCCTTGGAGTGGTTTTTGGAGAGGATTTATGCAAGAAAATCGAAGAATAAAAATACACATTTTAAGCCCAATATGGCAGTAAATATGTAGATTTATATTGCAGAATTGTCTTGCTATATAAGCCTTTTAGAGTGATATATGTACATGCCGAAAGGACAAACACACTTTAAAAGGAGGAGACACGATGTTAAGTGCAAAATTCGGGATTGAGATTGAATTTACTGGGATTACAAGGGAAAGGGCAGCTAGAGTCGCCGCAGAGTTTTTGCAAGGCATTTACAGTGAAGGCGGGACATACTACGACACCAAGAAGGTAAAAACTCCAGATGGTCGAGTGTGGAAGTTTATGTACGATGGGAGCATCAACTGCCAAAGAAAAGAAGGTAGAAGAAAAGTAGCTGCAGGTAGAGATTATAGTGTTGAGCTGGTTAGCCCAATCCTAACCTACCGGGAGGACATTGAAACTTTGCAAGAGCTAGTAAGAAAGCTTCGCAAAGCTGGAGCCTTTACAAATACATCTTGCGGAATTCACATTCATCTAGACGGTGCTGAACATACCCCACGAAGCATTCGAAACTTTGTAAATATCATTGCAAGCAAAAACGACTTATTTTATAAAGCACTTCAGATTGCACCGCAGAGAATGAATTACTGCAAAAAGATGGACAGCATTTTGGTTGAGAAGATGAACCGTAAAAAGCCTAAAACCATGAGACAAATTGAGGACATTTGGTACGAAGGTTACAGCGAGAGTAGAAGCACTCATTACCACAACAGCCGCTACCATTTCCTCAACCTTCACAGCTTTTTTACCGGAAACCATACAGTTGAACTTAGAGGATTTAATAGCGAACTTCATGCAGGAAAGATAAGAAACTACATTGTTCTAGCACTTGCCATCAACCACCAAGCCTTAACACAAAAGTGTGCATCAGCAAAGAAACCGCAGGTGGAAAACGAGAAGTTTGCTATGAGAACCTACCTAAACCGGATTGGTTTCATTGGGGATGAATTTGCAAACTGCAGAGAACATTTGACAGCAGCACTTTCGGGTTCAGCTGCATGGCGGTTTCGGGCGGCCTGAACTGCCCCTAACCCACAAAGCTAAGAAGGAGGATCACAATGAAGAATAAATTATACCTTGCCTATGGCTCCAACCTTAATCTAAAGCAAATGGCCGACAGATGCCCCACAGCGAAGGTGGTAGGAGCAAGTCAAATCAATGACCACCGCCTATTATTTCGAGGGGCACACGCGGGCGCTGTGGCGACAATCGAGCCTTTTGAGGGTAGCAACGTACCAGTTTTAGTTTGGGAGATTACACCGACCGATGAAGCGGCACTTGACCGTTACGAGGGATGGCCGTTCCTTTATCGAAAGGAAACAATAAAAGTGAAGTTGGGAAGCAAAACCGTCAAGGCGATGGTCTACATCATGAATGATGGTAGACCGCTTGGACAGCCGAGTTGTTATTATTACAGTACAATTTTAGAAGGCTATAAGAGTGCGGGCTTCGATGTGGAAATCCTGCGCAAAGCTACAACTGATTCAATAGAATCGGAGGTGGTAGCCAATGAATGAGATAATTAAGCAACAAATCCTTTCCATCCGAGAAAGTGGAGTCACAAATATGTTTGATGTGGACCGAGTACAGTATGAGGCAAATGAACGAGGGTTTTATGAATTGGTAGTCTATTTAATAGACCATAAAGCAGAATATGCCCATTTCATACTGACGGGTGAAGTGGATAAAAAGAAATAACTAAATCTAAATAGGATAGAGAAAAGGGCTTCATCTATAGGATTGAGGCTCTTTTCTTATGTCCTTTTCCATAAAAGGGGCGGTGTTTATGCGGAAACTGAAGAAATATAAGCCGACCGCCTTTATAGCTGAAGGGTCATATTACGATAAGGACGCTGCTGATTACGCTGTGGCTTTTATCGAAGCATTCTCCCATACGAAAGGTTCATGGGCAGGCAAGCCTTTTGAACTTATCGATTGGCAGGAGCAAATTGTCCGTGATTTATTCGGTATCTTAAAACCTAATGGATACCGGCAGTTTAACACGGCTTATATAGAAATACCTAAAAAGATGGGAAAAAGCGAGCTTGCAGCAGCAATCGCACTTCTCCTCACTTGTGGAGATGGTGAAGAACGAGCAGAGGTATACGGTTGTGCCGCAGATCGCCAGCAGGCATCAATTGTATTTGAAGTAGCAGCCGATATGGTGCGGATGTGTCCAGCGCTGAATAAACGAGTGAAGTTGCTGGCTTCAACTAAACGACTGGTGTACCTGCCGACCAACAGCTTTTATCAGGTATTGTCGGCTGAAGCCTATTCAAAACACGGCTTCAATATACATGGTGTTGTTTTTGATGAACTTCATACTCAGCCAAATAGGAAACTATTTGATGTTATGACAAAAGGGTCTGGTGATGCGAGAACCCAACCGCTATATTTTCTTATCACCACTGCAGGGACGGATACCCAGAGTATCTGCTATGAAACACACCAAAAAGCGGTTGATATTATTGAGGGCAGAAAATACGATCCTACTTTTTATCCCGTAATCTACGGTGCCAAAGAAGAGGATGATTGGACTGATCCCAAAGTATGGAAGAAAGCAAATCCAAGCTTAGGAATTACAGTAAGTATCGATAAAGTTAGAGCCGCTTGTGAAAGTGCAAAGCAGAACCCTGCTGAGGAAAATAGCTTTCGACAGCTGCGTCTGAACCAGTGGGTTAAGCAGTCTGTCCGTTGGATGCCAATGGCAAAGTGGGATGCCTGTGCGTTTCCAGTAAAACCAGAGAGCCTTGAAGGTAGAGTATGCTATGGAGGACTTGATTTATCCTCTACCACTGACATTACAGCCTTCGTGCTGGTGTTCCCACCGGAAGATGAAACAGATAAATATACCGTTCTCCCGTATTTTTGGATGCCGGAGGATAATATTGACCTCCGAGTTCGACGAGACCACGTGCAATACGACCTTTGGGAGAAGCAAGGCTATATTTTAACCACCGAGGGAAATGTAGTCCATTATGGATACATTGAAAAATTCATTGAAGAACTGGGGGAAAAGTACAACATTCGAGAGATTGCTTTTGATCGTTGGGGCGCTGTTCAGATGGTGCAAAATCTTGAAGGGTTACCATCTCCTAGTTCGGGTACCAGCATATCCGGGAGTAGACCTACGAAAGTTACCTCTGGGTATAGCTATACTGTTTCTGCCGGACAAGGTACAAAGGATATCGCACTCATTGATTCCATCGGTAGTGGAGCTAGTAATTGTTTATTCATGGATGCTGGCTCCAGCACACTAAACTATATGGGATTTCGAGCCAGAGATGATTTAAGCCAGATAGTGTTAACCATTAACTGGGCAATAAGAACCACAGCTTGTAGTGCTCCGACATCCTGTTCATTGAGTGCAACTCTCTCGGAGGATAATGTTACATTATCATGGAGTGGTGCTTCCGGTGGTACAAATAATGCCATCTCCTCCTACGAGATACAGTATAGTGATTCTGCTGACAACTTGAATTGGGGATCGTGGACAGCACTAACTACAGTATCCACCACAGCCACTAGTGGCAGCTTGTCAGTTGCACCACCATCAACACGGGGTAATTATCGTAGGTTTCGGGTGCGAACTCGAGGTACAGCAGGAGCAAGTTATTATTCAAGCTGGAGAGTATCGTCGAACTCTGTTCGCAGAAACACAGTTCCTAGCCCACCAACTACAGTGACTGCTACTCCAATCAATTATAGTGATGAAACAATCACGCTTACTTGGAGCGGTGCTTCTGGAAGTACGAGTGCAATCAAGGGATACCAGATTGCCAGTAGAACATCTACGGATAACAGCACATGGAGTTCATGGAATGTTCTAACCACATTGATCCTATCGGCCAGTGGAGGTAGTTATAACCCTAACGTGTCACGAGTTCCAGGGACATATACTCAATTTGGTGTATGGACGATTGATAATCTCGATGTCTACTCCTCGGAAAAAATCAGTAATAGCATTTACTGTGATATCACGGCTTGTGGAGCACCGACTGCTTGCTCGGTAAGTTCAACTTTAGCTGAAGGAAATGTTACTCTTTCATGGAGTGGTGCATCCAGTGGAGCAGGCAACACCATCACATCCTATGAGATTCAATATAGTGACTCGGCAGATAACAGCACATGGGGAGCATGGACAGCATTAACAATAGTGGTTACCTCAACAACAAGTGGTAGCGTAGTTGTTGTCCCACCGACAACTCGCGGTTATTACCGTAGGTTTAGAGTTAGGACACGTGGTACGGCTGGAGAGAGTTTTTATTCTGACTGGACTATATCTAGCAACACTGTCCGCAGAAATACACTGCCCATTCCGCCTACTTTTTTCACTGCTACTCCGCCAATATATGAGACGAATACAGTAACTCTTATGTGGAGCGGAACGATACCGGGAACCAGTGCCATCAAGCAATATGTTATTCAACAAGCTACATCAGCAGACGGTATAAATTGGTCGGTATATGAAGCATTGACTACTATTATTTCAAGTGCTACTTCAGGTACCCATCAGGTAAATGCTTCCCCGGTACCTGGAATGTATACCCGCTATCGAATAAGCGTAACAGATACACTTGATGCAGTTTCAAGCCATGTGGTTAGTAACACGGTAAAGAAAAACAGTCCGCCTGCTGCTCCGATCATCGTCAGTCCTATGACCGGAAAGTCTACTTATAACACTACACCACGCTTTATGATTACTACAGGCACTGAACCAGACGGTCAGACACAGATTGTGGAAGTAAAGATTGATTCAGGTGAGTGGGTTAATAGTGTGGATAATCCTGAGAGATTTTCTACGAGTGGCTATCTGGGAAATGGTGTTAGTACGGTGTACCAAGCGGAACCGCTTGCAGTAGGAAACCATACTGTAACCTTCCGCTGTCTTGATAGTGATATTGAGTCGGTAAGCACAGAAGTTGTCAGGACATTTACTATATTACCGCCACCTTTTGAAACGATTACTGCAAATGAGACTGTTGTAAAGACAGCACATATTCAGACGCTTCGAACCGCTTTAAATATAGTGCTAAGTTATTACAACTTATCCCCTGTAATTTGGAGTGAAGAGATTATTGCGGGAAGAACAACAGTTAAAAAATGGCCATTTCACATTACTGAAATCCGAAAGGCAATTGATACTATCATTACAGTGGTTAATGGTTTTGACTCTTCTGCAGCATTTGATATACCACCTGTGACATGGCTCCCTATTGGAACAGGGCGTCCAAAGGCGGATGTGATGCAACAAATCCACGATCTTATACTGATTCTGTAAGGTGTGTGATACGGCAACAGCACTCTTGTATTTTACAGGGGTGCTTTTTTAAATACACAAATTAATGTAATGGAGGTGTTTACAGTGAAAGAGATTTGGAATTGGATACAGTTAGCTTTTGCGGCTGTTGGTGCTTTTCTTGGATGGTTTCTTGGCGGGTTTGACGGATTTCTATATACACTGGTCACTTTTGTAGCTATTGATTATCTGACAGGTGTCCTTTGTGCGATTACAGATAAAAAGCTGTCCAGCGAAATTGGTGCCAAGGGAATTTTCAAAAAGGTGCTCATCTTTGTAATGGTAGGTATCGCTCATATTCTTGATACACAAATTTTGGGGAGTGCAGGATACGATGGCAGCGCTTTGCGAACAGCGGTAATCTTTTTCTACCTAAGTAACGAGGGTGTATCCATTTTGGAGAATGCAGGTCATATTGGACTACCCATCTCAGAAAAACTAAAGGCGGTTCTTAAGCAACTACATGGTCGTGATGAGGAATCTCCTAAGCCAGGTGATGAAATATGATTGACTTAACGAAAGCGGTAACGGTATTCATTGGTCGACGCGGTGAACACAATTACCGAAATATTAAGTTTGATGTATCAAGCCCACTGGAAGATAACTACCCAAGTGCCGCCTTAAATGCGATTTACAAAAGGCCTGATGGGGTTGCATATCCGGTAGTCACGAACTACGCTGATGGTGTCCTTACATGGTCGCCCAATGCAACGGACACATCATTTGTTGGTGTTGGTCGGCTTGAAATAAGGGTTACTTATGGTGATGTGGTTGGAAAGAGTGCAAGAATACTAACCATAGTCGAGGATGCTCTTGTGGATGGAATTGCTGAACCACCAGAACCTCCTGCACAGGAATGGTTAAATAAAGTGCTTTCAGCTTTAGCTGAACTGGATATTGATGAAATAAATAATCTGCTCAACCTCACTTATAATCTTTTAAACAACAACTATGAGTTGCTAAATACAACACACAATTTGGTTGAGGATACCCGCGAAAATTTATATAGGCGGACAGGTATTCTACTAAACCATTTGCATCCAATAGAAACAGCTAGTGCACCGGATATGATTAGTCGGAGGGCAGCCATCACATTTAGCAATATAGCAAATGGAAACAATGTAGTAATTGGCACGATAACATATACTTTCGTTACAGCTTTGGGCAGTCCAGCTGCAAATAATGTGCAGGTTCTAATTCAAGACACCCTCCGTAATACAGTTAAGACACTTGCTAGAGCTATAAGGGGCATTGATGACGAAATGAATATTGCCTATGGAACTGGGACTGATCCAAACCCAATTTGTACAGCTTACTGGACAAGTCAAAGGTTTTCTATAGGTAGTACTACCGTTGAGGCAGGTGAGAGCCTTTTCCTACTTGAAAGAGCAGAAAATGTGACTTCCGCGATACCTCTCTCATCCACTGCAACGGCTATTATTAGTGACTTCACCCGGTCGGCCTATTCAAGATATATTTTGTCGGGTAATGTTTCGGGTTCAGGCGGTGCAAACAGTGTCCGTGGTCCTTTGCACACGATATTACCTATTAATAGTGTGGTTATTGGCGGTCAGGGCGGAGAATTGTATACGACGGCTTATGATTGCCATTTGATAACTCTTTGTCGTCAATCGGATACTAGTGAAAAGGAACTGGACTTGTATATTTCCAATGATGAGGAGACGTTCACCAGAATTCAACGGAGTACACCTGTCGGATCGAATACTTCAGCAGAATCCTTGCACATTCATATTCAAATGCGGCAGGCCAGAGTTCCAGCCGGTTATGGACTGTATATCTGTATGGGAAGTGATGGAACATCATCAAATGCTTATTGTGATTTAAAGTTTACCTATCACCTGTACCCTGTCCATCTTACGCCTGAGCCAAATGATTAAATGTTGAGGTGATTATAATGAAATAATACAAACTAATACTTACGAACAATGCCTGCTACAAAGCAGGTAAAACCATAACACCAAAGGGTATAATGGTTCACTCAACAGGGGCTAACAACCCGTGGTTGAAAAGATATGTTGGTCCGGATGACGGTTTGCTCGGAAAGAACCAATACAACAATCATTGGAATCAGGATAAACCCGGAGGTCGTCAAGTTTGTGTCCATGCTTTTATTGGTAAATTAGCAGATAGCTCCATTGCCACATACCAAACATTGCCATGGAATCATCGTGGTTGGCATGCTGGAGGGGATGCGAATAATACACATATAGGTTTTGAAATTTGCGAGGACGGTCTAACTGGTGCCTCGTATTTTTCTGCTGTTTATAAGGAAGCAGTAGAGCTTTGTGTACACCTTTGCAAACTCTATGGACTAAGTGAGAAGGATATCATCTGTCACAGCGAAGGGCATAAACTAGGCATTGCCAGTAACCATGCGGATGTTATGCACTGGTTTCCTAAACATGGCAAGACTATGGATACCTTTAGAGCAGATGTTAAGAAACTTCTAAGCGAAGAAGAAAAATCAGCAGAACCAGTGCAAAAGAAATACTACCGTGTACAAATAGGTGCATACACTGTCAAAGCAAATGCTGAGGCACAGCTTGCAAAAGCTAAAAAGGCAGGATTTACGGATGCATTTATTAAGTATGATTAATCAAAGGGAGCGAGTAAAAAAGTATTTTTGCTTTAGCTTCACAGAGTTTCCCTAAAAAATATTAACTATTAGATGTATATAGCCTGTGGGGGTTATTCCCTTGCAGGCTCTTTTTTTATGCTCTCATTTAATTTAATTTTTACAAATCCTCAACTTCGACCTGTTCCCGCGGCTATTAGGTAGGAGGTGATTCTACGTGAATCAGCATGAGGATAAAAAAGTTATGAAGATCTCAGATGGGGTTATAGACAAAAGCATCGAATTAAAGAAAATGTCACAGGAGCAGCTACAGCGTGAGTTTGATTATATTCAAGCAGAGAAATTACTTAGAAAGATGCTCCAAAAAGGTTTAATAACGGAAGCAGAATTCAACAAGGTAGAGGCACTTAATCGCCAATCTTTCTCTCCTTTTTTAGCAGAGATAATGCCTTGAATTCGTTGATATATAAGGGTTTCAGAGGTAATATGTGACCTACCAAGAAGGAGGTGAGGCGATGAAAAAGATAACGAAAATAGAAGGAAATAAGGTTGCATCGATTATCAAACCTAAACTACGAGTGGCCGCATACTGTCGTGTTTCTACGGGTAGTGATGAACAGTTAGTAAGTCTACAAGCACAAAAATCCCATTATGAGACTTACATAAAGTCAAACCCAGAATGGGAGTATGTTGGCTTGTATTATGATGAGGGAATTAGTGGCACTAAAAAAGAAAACCGAACGGAACTTCTCAGGATGCTGTCAGATTGTGAAAACAAGAAGATCGACTTAATTATTACAAAGTCCATTAGTAGGTTTGCAAGAAACACTACGGATTGTTTGGAGATGGTTCGTAAACTGTTGGACCTTGGGATTTATATCTACTTTGAGAAAGAGAATATCAATACCCAATCAATGGAAAGTGAACTGATGCTTTCTATATTAAGTGGGCTTGCAGAAAGTGAGTCAATCTCCATTTCGGAAAATAACAAGTGGGCAATTCAAAGGAGATTTCAGAACGGAACTTTTAAGATTTCTTACCCACCATATGGCTATGACAACATTGATGGTCAAATGGTGGTAAACCTTGAGCAAGCAGAAATTGTGAAGTATATTTTCGCAGAAGTATTATCAGGCAAGGGTACACAGAAAATAGCAGATGATCTTAATCAAAAGGGTATCCCCTCCAAAAGAGGTGGTCGTTGGACTGCTACAACAATTCGAGGAATTCTAAAAAATGAGAAATATACCGGGGATGTTATACTGCAAAAAACCTATACAGATTCCCGTTTTAATAAGCGCACCAATTATGGTGAGAAAAACAGATATTTAATAGAAAATCACCATGAGGCAATTATCAGCCATGAAGTGTTTGAAGCAGTAGAGGCTGCCTTAAATCAAAGGGCAAAAGAAAAGGGAATAGAAAAGCGTAATGATAAGTACCAAAACCGGTATTCTTTCTCCGGAAAAATTATTTGCTCGGAATGTGGTAGCACCTTTAAAAGACGAATTCATTCATCCGGCACAAGAAAATATGTAGCCTGGTGTTGTAGTAAACACTTAAAGCAGATAACAGAATGTTCAATGCAGTTTATTCGAGATGAGGATATAAAGACGGCCTTTGTTACTATGATTAACAAGCTGATTTTCGGTAGAAAACTTATTCTACAACCACTATTAGATGCTTTGCGTGGAATGAGCAACTCAGATAACCTTTCAAGAATTCAGGAATTAGAGAAGCAAATTGAAAAAAATGCAGAACAGAGAGAACTGCTTGTAAAGCTTATGGCAAAGGGTTATCTAGAACCTGCCCTTTTTAACAGAGAAAACAATGAACTGCAAATGGAAGCAGATAATTATATGGGGCAAAAAGAAGCTTTAATTCATGCTTTAAATGGAGAATTATCAAAGGTGCAGGAAGTCAGTAACTTAATAAAGTTTACAAATAAGGCTGAAATGATAAACACTTTTAACGAGCAAATTTTCAATGATCATATTGAAAAAATTATCGTTTACTCAAGGGTAGAGATAGGTTTCGTTCTGAAATGTGGAATCACACTAAGGGAAAGGATGTGAGAAAAGTGGCACATACGCCTTATGGCTATAGGATAGAGAATGAAATAGCAGTTATCGATGAAGAAAAAGCTGAAAAGGTTAGGAATTTGTATAAGGGTTACTTATCAGGCATTTCCTTATCGGTCGCAGCAAAGACTGCTGGAATAGATGCTTATCATGGAACTGCTGGAAGGATGCTAAGAAATGAACGTTATCTTGGTGATGATTATTACCCTGCCATCATTGATAAAGAGACCTACGAAAGAGCAGAAGCAGAGAGGGTAAAGAGAGCAAAAAAGCTAGGCAGAATCTTTGAACCCAAGACAGAAGATAAACCTACTATTTCTAAGAAGTTTTCCATAGGACAAGTAATTCAGAAGTATACAAATCCTTTTACACAAGCGGAATATGTATACAGCTTAATAGAAAGTGAGGTGCAGCAAGATGGCAGTTAATAAAAATGTAATGATTATACCTGCAATAAAACGTGTAGGCAACAATCGAAAAGAAGATGAAACACCAAAACTTCGGGTCGCTGCTTATTGCAGAGTTTCTACAGATAGTGATGAGCAGGCTAGTAGTTACGAAGTGCAGATTGAACACTATACAGAGTTTATTAAGAAGAATTCAGAGTGGGAATTTGCAGGGATCTTTGCTGATGATGGTATCAGCGGCACAAATACAAAAAATCGCGACGAATTTAATCGAATGATTGATGAGTGCATGGCTGGGAAAATTGATATGGTTATTACCAAATCAATAAGCCGATTTGCTAGAAATACCTTGGACTGTCTACAATACATCAGAAAACTTAAAGATAAAAATGTTGCGGTATATTTTGAGAAAGAAAATATCAATACACTGGATGCCAAAGGTGAAATTATGCTTACCATTATGGCATCCTTAGCGCAACAAGAGAGCCAGTCATTAAGCCAGAATGTAAAGCTTGGTTATCAATACCGATACCAACAGGGAGAGGTAATGGTCAATTGTTCTAGGTTTTTAGGATATACCAAAGATGAAAATAAGCGATTAGTAATTGTACCGGAGGAAGCTGAAATAGTCAAAAGGATTTACCGAGAGTATCTTGAAGGCTCAAGTATGGATAAAATCAAAAAAGGACTTGAAGCTGATGGCATACTTACAGGTGCGGGGAAAAAAAGGTGGCATACCAGTACTATAAGGAAAATATTAAGCAATGAAAAATACATTGGTGATGCACTGCTCCAAAAAACTTATACGGTAGATTTTCTTACAAAAAAGAGGGTTGTGAATAACGGAATCGTACCTCAGTATTATGTAGAGAATAACCATGAAGCCATTATCCCGCGTGAAATTTTCATGCAGGTACAAGAAAAGTTAGTTCGTAGAAGTAGAGGACATATAAGTACTAGCGGAAAGAAAAGAAACTTTAGTTCAAATCATGTATTTTCACAAATTATCTTCTGTGGAGAGTGTGGCGAAATATACCGTAGAGTTCATTGGAATAACCGAGGTAAAAAATCAATTGTTTGGAGATGCGTCAGTAGACTTGAGAATACAGGGTTAACTTGTCATTCCCGAACCGTGCTGGAGGATATGATAGGTCTTGCTACGGTGGATGCAATTAATAAGCTACTTGGACAAAAAGATGACCTTTTGGTTACTTTAAAGAAAAATATAGAAACAGTAATAAGTGAAACAGACAATAATATTGTCGCCGAGATAGATAAAAAGCTAGAGGAATTACAAAAAGATCTTTTGAGACTGGCCAATTCCAAAGAGGATTATAACGACATTGCCGATGAGATTTATAGGCTCAGAGAAGAAAGGCATAAGGCTTTAGCAGAAGAAGCTGGCAAAAAGGGCTCCAAGCAAAGGCTAGAAGATATGGAAAAATTCATTAATGAACAATCCACCCTCCTTGAGGAGTATGATGAGCAACTAGTAAGGAGACTTATAGAGAAAATAACGGTCTATGATGGTAAACTAACTATTGAATTTAAATCTGGTGTAGAAGTAGATGTATAAACATAACCTTCATGAATGACCACCATTCAGGAGATATATTCTCTTGATTGGTGGTTTTCTTCGTATTGACTGGAATTGGTAAAAAGCATATAATCTTATTGACAATGTTGTTTATATTGTTATTGATAAGGAGATGACAACATGAGTGATGTTAATGAGCTACTAGAAGAAGCTATTAAGGAAACTGAAAACTTGAATGAAGGTGAAGTCTTTCTTGTTAAAGACCTGTTCAAGGGTTATGTATGGAATAGAATACCCAGAAAGGATCGACTTTTGCTTGGGACTTTATTTTTAAACTACGTAAATAAAATGGAAGGTAATATAAAAGCTATTGAAAAGACTTCATCTAATCAGCAGAGGTATAAAAAGACAATTGGCAAGTAGAAAGAAGGGAAAAAATTTATGAGTATCAATATTTTAGTTGTCGACGATGAACAAGCTATAGCAGATCTAATTGAAGTTTATCTGAAAAATGAAGGTTTTACAGTTTACAAATTTTATAACGGTCAAGATGCGTTACGATGTGTTGATTCAAAACAGTTGGAGCTTGCGATACTTGATGTTATGCTACCAGATATTGACGGTTTTACTATATGTCAGAAGATTAGGGAAAAGCATAATTTTCCAATTATCATGCTGACAGCCAAAGAAGAAGAAATCGATAAGATTACCGGACTGACATTAGGTGCTGATGACTATATCACTAAACCATTCCGTCCTTTAGAACTAGTTGCTCGTGTAAAGGCGCAGCTCAGGAGATTTACCAAATATAATTCTCCAGAGAAAAAGCAGGAAGAACACCTGATTGCTTTTTCCGGATTGGTATTGGACATAAAGAGCCATGAATGTACACTGAATGAAAAAAAGTTATCTCTCACTCCTACAGAGTTTTCAATTCTTTGGGTTCTTTGTTCCAATCGAGGACGAGTGGTAAGCTCTGAAGAATTGTTTCGCAAGGTATGGGGAGACAAGTACTTTAGTAACAGCAATAATACGGTAATGGTTCATATTCGGCATTTAAGAGAAAAAATGGGCGATAGTGCGGAACATCCAAAATATATAAAAACGGTATGGGGAGTTGGCTATAAAATTGAAAAGTAACAGAGATAAGAGAAGGGATTATTATGCAAAATTAAAAGGGAAAATATTTTTTCGAATGCTCCTTACTGTTTTTGCCACAGTCGCAACTGTTATTTTCTTGCGTTTTGTAATTCAAGACAACCTCAGTGTTGGAGAGAGCATTGTAGAATTTTTAAAGAATAAGTTTTACTTGAGTGAAAGCGATGCTGTAATAATTTATCGGTATACATTTCTTTATAATGAAGATATTATCACACTTATTGTGATTACCATATTCTTAGTTATTTTGCTTAGATTTTCAATTTCTTGGTTTACTAAATATTTCGATGAAGTAATTAACGCAATGGATAAACTTGTTGAAGAATCCGATAATGAAATTACATTATCACCGGAATTGGATTTTATGGAAATTAAGATTAATCAGATAAAAAACAACTTGGAAAAACAAAAAAAAGCTGCACTTGATGCCGAGCAGCGCAAAAATGATTTGGTCGTTTACTTGGCTCATGATATAAAGACACCTCTGACCTCCGTTATAGGATACTTAAATCTACTGGATGAGGCTCCTGATATGCCACCTGAACAGAAGGCAAAATATATCGGAATTACCTTGGAAAAAGCTTATCGATTAGAACACCTTATCAATGAGTTTTTTGAGATCACAAGGTTCAATCTTCAAACTATTGTTTTGAATAAAGAAAAAATAAATTTACTGTTCATGCTCCAGCAGATGGCAGATGAATTCTATCCGATGCTGACTCCACAGGGAAAGAAGGTATCTGTCAATGTACCTGACGGACTCACTCTGTGGGGAGACGCAGACAAACTAGCCCGTGTGTTCAATAATATTCTGAAAAATGCCATAGCCTATAGCGATGAAAATAGTGTCATTGACATTTCTGCAGAGCAACAGGATAAAAATATTGTTATAACGTTTATGAATCAGGGAGATCCAATCCCACAGACAAAACTTGATACTATTTTTGAAAAATTTTACCGATTAGATTCTGCTCGTTCCACAAATACTGGTGGAGCAGGGCTAGGTTTGGCAATCGCAAAAGAAATTGTCACAGCTCACGGTGGGACGATTTCTGTAGAAAGCAATTCGGAAAATACAATATTTACAGTAAAACTTCCATTGCTTTAAGAAAATATTAAGAAATTCATAAGATGAAACTCCAACATAGCTCCTTGTCCCGTGTTTAAATAATACTATCATCGCAGAATAAGGAGTTGATTTATTGTGGTACGAAAAGTGAAAAAGAGAAAGACTGGAATATGCGTATTTGTTATATTTTCATTGATAGTTGCTGTTTTTGTTTTCAAATTCATCATTACTCCAGGAAACCAACATAGGTTTGAAACAGAATATGACGATAATACATCGCTTGTTCCCTCTGCAGATATAGAACCCGATTCCTCTGTTTCTATATCTCTCGATAAACTAAACAGTAGCCATGCGATCCTAATCCGATTAGAAGATCAAACTATTCTGATGCAAAAAAGTAGCGAAGAAAAGATCTACCCTGCTTCGTTAACTAAAATGATGACAGCTATTGTTGCGATAGAAAATTTGACAAATTTGCAGAAAGAAATACAACTAACCCATAATACCTTTAATGGTCTTTATAGCGCCAATGCTTCTATGGCCGGTTTCCAGCCAGGAGAGAAGGTAAGGGCTATTGACCTTTTATACGGAGTGATGCTTCCAAGTGGTGCAGAAGCTTGTATTGGTCTTGCGGATCAGATTGCTGGTTCGGAGCAAGACTTTGTAACGATGATGAATCAAAAGGCAGCAGAACTAGGGATGTACAACACCCATTTTGAAAATACCACAGGACTTCACAATAAAAGCCATTACACAACAGTCAAAGATTTGGCTATTCTTCTAAATTACGCTTTGAAAAATAAAACTTTCAGGGAGATTTTTACTTCGTCTCGACATTCCACACAACCCACGAATAAGCACCCTGAAGGGATAACATTTTATAGTACCATGTTTGAAAAACTCAACAATCAAAACATTATTGGAGGAGAAATTTTAGGAGGGAAAACTGGATATACCGATGAAGCTGGTCTGTGTCTTGCGAGTCTTGCAAAAGTGGGTAACCAAGAATATATATTGATTACAGCTGGAGCAAAAGGAGATATTCATTCTGAACAGTATAATATTACTGATGCATTAGCTGTATACAATAGTATTGGGAAATAATAAGTTTTTCATAAGATTTTGATTTGTTCCCGCCTACCGATAGTGCAAAAAGTGCCTTTGACTTGTTTCCGACTACCGACAATGTAAAAGACATCAATCCACCCCGCTCGTTGCATGTGGAGACTATAACGTTGCTACAACGCCAAACTTTATAGAAATCCTTAGTTTTAAGCACTTTCACAAGCATTTCGTTTTTGTATCAGATGGTAAAAAAACTAGAAATAAGGTACTCAAAAATCACATTACTGTTTCGGTGGTAATTAATCTGGGGTGTGGGAACACAAGAAAATAATAATTTTAAATTAAATTGATTCTATTGTCTATAGACGTTCAATTAAAATGAGCGTCTTTTTTTATGCCTAAAAATTTAGAATAGAGGTGACATATGAAATACAACATTATTTATGCTGATCCACCGTGGCAATATCGACAAAATAAAGGAAGTGGAGTGGCAGAAAATCATTATCGCACAATGAGCTTGAAAGACATTTGTAATCTACCTATTAATACTATCTCTCACAAAGATAGTGTTTTATTTTTGTGGGCAACCTTCCCTATGTTACAAGAGGCATTAAAAGTTATCGCTGCATGGGGGTTTACGTTCAAAACAGTTGCTTTTGTTTGGGTGAAACAAAATAAATCAGGGAATGGCTTTTTCTTTGGCTTGGGTCACTGGACGCGCTCGAATGCTGAAATTTGCTTATTAGCTGTAAAAGGTCGTCCCAAAAGAGTATCGAAGAAGGTTCATCAGTTAATTGTTAGCCCAGTCGAAGGACACAGTAAGAAACCAGACATCGCTAGAGAAAAAATTGTAGAACTGATGGGAGATTTACCACGCATTGAATTGTTCGCCAGACAAATTTCTCCAAATTGGGATGTGTGGGGAAATGAAGTGGAAAGTAGTCTTTCTTTAGAAAAGGGTGGCTTATGACAAATTTTAGCGTGTGGCAATCAGCATCCGTCACGCTCTTTTATTGGCAAAACAATGAGGGGAGTGGTTTCTTTGGAAGGAAATGAAGAAAAGGTGATGGAATGGATAGACGATCATTTTGTTTTAAATGAGATTGAGATTGAAGACTTTCCGTTTTTTCCTTACGGGAAATTGATACGTGACAAACAAGGAGAGACGATGGTTGTTTTTTGGTGTGTGATTTATGGACGTGTAGATTATCGTTTTCAAGAAGCGTAAGGAGTGATTACAATAAACATTTCTCGTTCTCCTCCCTTCTTACTTTGATTCCCACATTAATGCATAAGAGAAAATAAAAATAAGAAAAGAGGTAATAGATAATGGAATTGAAACATGTTATTCCAAACATGGAAAAGACTTTTGGAAATTTAGAATACGCAGGAGAAGGGAAAGTCGAACAGCGACGGATCAATGGACGTATGACTACACTGTCTCGCAGATATAACCTATATTCCGATATTCAACGTGCAGATGATATTGAGGTGATACTCCCACAAGAGGCTGGGGAAAAATTCTTTGAAGCCGAGGAAAATGTCAAGTTGATAAACCCACGTATTACCGCAGAAGGTTATAAAATTGGGGATCGTGGTTTCACAAATTATATCTTACATGCAGATGACATGGTAAAAGCATAAGGAGGAAAAAGAAATGAGATTAGCACAAGGAATTGTAATCGATAAAGAATAGACATTTGGCTTATTAAAATTTTCTGCATTACGACGCGAAGTGTTTCTTCAAAACGAAGATGGTACAGTATCATCAGAAGTAAAGGAACGCACCTATGATTTAAAGTCCCGTGAACAAGGGCGCATGATTCAAGTGAGTATTCCTGTTTCTGTTCCATTGAAAGAATTTGATTATAATGCGGAAGTAGAGCTTATTAATCCTGTCGCAGATACTGTTGCAAATGCAACATTCCGTGGTGCGGATATCGATTGGTACATTAAGGCGGATGATTTGGTTTTAAAGGGAAAAGCAGTAACGGAAGGCGGTAATGATTCAAAACCTGCGCCAACTAAGGATAAATAATGAGGAATTTCCGAAGACGAGAGAAACGCATTAAGGAAAAAGATGCTTCTCTCGTTTTTCAATTTGTATTCTTTGGATTGTCTAGCGTATGGCTCGTTTCCTTTATCCCTTTTCATCTGTCATTTTTACTCTCTACCACGTGGAAATTGGATGTGTTTCAAGCACACTTTATCAGCACGTATGGATTGGTGACCTTGTTAATCAGCCTAGCTGTAACCGCTGGATGCGCGTATCTCTATTATCGCTATCGATATGACAAAATAAAACAAGTTATTCACCGTCAAAAGCTTGCAAAAATGATTCTGGAAAATGGCTGGTACGAAACGAAACAAGTTACACAAGAGAGCTTCTTTAAGGACATTCCATCCAATAAAACAAAGGAAAAAATCAGTCATTTTCCAAAGATGTATTATCGGTTTGAAAAAGGGTTGCTTTATATTCAAGTAGAAATTACACTCGGAAAATATCAAGAACCACTTTTAAATTTAGAAAAGAAATTAGAAAGTGGCCTGTATTGTGAATTGGTATCAAAAGAGTTACATGATTCCTATGTGGAGTATGTTCTTTTTTATGATATGATTGCGAACCGTATTTCGATTGATGAAGTTGTTGCACAAAATGGACGCTTAAAGCTCATGAAGTCAATGGATTGGGAGTATGATAAGCTTCCCCATATGTTAATTGCTGGTGGAACAGGCGGAGGAAAAAGCTATTTTATTCTTACATTGATTGAAGCGCTACTCAAAACAGATGCAAAATTGTATATTTTAGATCCGAAAAATGCCGATTTAGCCGACTTAGCTACCGTTATGCCTGATGTGTACTACAAAAAGGAAGATATGATAACCTGTATCGATGAGTTTTATGAATCTATGATGGCTCGTAGTGAAGAAATGAAACAGATGCATAACTATAAGACAGGAGAAAACTATGCTTATTTAGGCTTATCTCCTCACTTTTTAATTTTTGACGAGTACGTGGCATTTATGGAAATGCTTGCTTCTAAGGAAAATACAGCGGTGTTAACCAAGCTAAAACAAATTGTTATGTTAGGACGACAAGCTGGATTTTTCCTTATTCTTGCCTGTCAACGGCCAGATGCAAAATATCTTGGAGATGGGATTCGAGATCAGTTTAATTTTCGGGTTGCTTTAGGTCGTATGAGTGAGCTCGGATATGGAATGATGTTTGGCAGCGACGTGCAAAAACAGTTTTTCTTAAAACAGATTAAAGGTCGTGGCTATGTCGATAAAGGGGATAACGTTATTTCTGAATTTTATACACCGCTTGTCCCAAAAGGACATGATTTTCTAAAAGAAATTGGTAAATTAGCGTCATAAAGGCTACCCAGCGCGGCGGTGTGCGAAGCGAAAACCGCTGTGCTGGGCGAAGCCTGCGTGGCGATAGCCACGCTTTACCCCCCGTTTCTAACAGGGGGGTAGAAAAATAGTAAGCCCCCATTCAAACAACGCATATAATTCAACAGCACCTCTTGTTAAGATTGACTTATCAATCAAAGGAGGTGCTTTTCATATGCCAGAACAAAAATTAACTATTGTCCCCGTAACATTGCATTCCAATACAGAAAATACTCCAATCACAAAATCAACTGTCTCCTCTTCGAATTCAACTTGTACAATTAAGTTTGGTAAAGTTGAAATCTCCTTCTCCAACGGTATTGATGAGCACATCATTCAAACTGTCATGAGGGAGTTGAAAGATTTATGAGACATGATTACTCGAGTGTGAAAAATATCTATATTATCTGTGGTAAGACAGATATGAGAAAAGGAATAGATGGATTAGCCACACTAATTCAGGATTCTTTTGAACTGGATCCTTATGGTGATTCAATTTTCTTGTTTTCTGGGTGGAGTAAAGATCGCTATAAATGTTTATATTTTGACGGTGACGGCTTTGCCATGCTTTATAAGCGATTAGATAATGGAAAACTTCAATGGCCCAGAAACGAAAAGGAAGTACGAAATCTATCCCAACAAGAACTACGCTGGTTATTAGAAGGGTTATGCATTCAGCAGCCAAAAGCCATTCAACCATCTCAAAAAGGACAATTTTAACTCTATTAAAGTTGAAATAAAGCTATTTTCATTACGTTCAAGATGCTATACTAATATTATCTTATTTGAACGAAAAGTGGTGAGTCTTGTGGTTAATGCTTCGTCTAATAATCAGAATCAATACGAGAAATTAATTCGGCTTCTTGAAGAACAATTAGCTCATTCTAATCAACAAAATGAAGCATTATCCAAACAGATAGAATCACTAACTGAGCAAGTTCGCTATTTAACGAAACTTTTATATGGATCAAAAACAGAGAAAACGAAATATAATGCACATGATGATAAGCAAATTTCATTATTCGAAGATGATTCGTCTTTTAATGAATCTGAGCACACAGAAGAACAAAGCCAACAAACGATTTCTTACACTGTTGTACGCAAAGTTCAGAATAAAAAACGGAATGATTCATTACATGAAAATATTGAAGTAAAGACCATTCATTATCATCCGGATAATACGATTTGTGATTGTTGTCAGTGTCAGATGACTGAAATAGGTACGACAATTGTCCGTGAAGAGGCTGAATTCATACCTGCAAGAATGGAAAAAATTCAACATATTGAACATGCATATGAATGTAGAAACTGCAAAGCCGATTTATCCCAAAAGGCACAAATTAAACGTGGCAAATCACCTCAGCCTCCGATTCAACGAAGCATTGCTGGTCCGAGTGTTCTTGCCAAGGTTATTTATGATAAATTCGTTCAATACTTACCCCTTTACCGGCAAGTAAAGGAATGGGATCGTTATGGATTAAATACAAATGATAAAAATCTTTCTAATTGGGTTATTCGGGCATCACATGACTGGCTTTTGCCTATATATGAGCGAATGAAAAACATCATGCTAAAAAAGTCCATTTTACACGTCGATGAAACTTATGGACAAGTTATCAATCGATCGGATGGAAAACCTGGCCAATCTAACGCTTATAACTGGGTTTATCGAAGTGTACCTAGTCAAGGTCCAACTATCGTTCTGTTTCAAAGTTCATTATCACGAGCTCGATCTGTTCTTGAAGGCTTTATTGAAAATTATTCAGGAACGATTGTCTGTGATGGTTACTCAGCATATGACAAAATTGAAGGGATTACCTTTGCCAATTGTTGGGCTCATGTTAGACGTTATTGGTTAAAAGCAGACAGTAAAAACGGACGAATTGGTGTAAAATACTGCGATGATTTATTTCGCCTTGAAAGGGAATTTAAGCACTTATCCCCAAGTAAACGAAGGAAAAATCGCAAAAAGTACTCGAAACCGTTAGTTGATAAGTTTCTTTCCTGGGTTGAAAAATCACCATTTTACGGGAAAAATGCACTCGCTAAAGCAGCTGAATACACGCTAAATAGAGCGAACGGATTAAAAGCATTCTTGAATGATGGCCGAATAGAGATTGATAACAATCCCGCCGAAAATGCCATCCGCCCGAATGTAATTGGTCGAAAAAACTGGTTATTTTCCGTGAGCGAAGCTGGTGCAAAAGCAAACGCAATCTGCCTTAGTATCGCAGAAACAGCTAAAGCGAATGGGATAGATTTCTACCAGTATCTAGTAAGGATACTGAAAGAACTACCAAATTTGGATATCCATAGAAACCCAGAAATTATAAACAACTATTTGCCTTGGTCAAAAACAATCCAAGCAGAATGTGTAAAATAACCGTAAATCTGATAAAAAAATCATGGTTTTACGGTTATTTGTAGTACGTACCATTAAGGTGCGTTTATTTTTTTATTTCGGGCTTACGAAAAATAATAGGAAACTGTTCCAAAAGCCGAACAAAGCTTGATGGCACAACGGTTTGAAGCATATGAAGAAAATGTCAGCTTTTAGACTTTAGTTGACATCTTTTTTTAGTTTGGAGGGATGCGCATGAATCAAGAAACTTGGTATCAACAATTAAGAGAAAAACGAATGGAATACGGTGTATCACAAAATAAATTGGCTGTTCATGTAGGTATTTCAAGACAATATATTAGTGAAATTGAAACAGGAAAAGTGACTCCTACTCAGACATTACAAAATACTTTGTTCAATGTTTTAGAACAATTTAATCCAGACGCTCCTTTAGAAATCTTGTTTGATTATGTGAGAATTCGCTTTTTAACAACCAATCCAAAGCCTGTCATTGAAGAGATTTTGAAATTGAAAATGGAATACATGTTACATGAAGATTATGCGTTTTATTCTTACCTTGAACAATATGTCTTTGGCGATATTGTGGTGATGGTTTCGCCTGATGAGGACAAAAGTTGTTTACTCGAACTCAAAGGAAAAGGATGTAGGCAATTTGAAAATTTTCTACTAGCCCAACAGCGAACGTGGTTTGATTTTTTTATGGATGTGTTTCGCGTTGGTGGCGTATTTAAACGAATTGACCTTGCGATAAACGATAAGACAGGTATATTGGATATTCCGTTTCTAACTCAAAAATGCCGAAATGAAGAATGTATCTCTGTGTTTCGTAGTTTTAAAAGCTATCGTTCTGGTGAATTGGTACAAAGCGAAGAAAAGCCTGATATGGGCAATACGTTATATATCGGTTCGTTAAAAAGTGATGTATACTTCTGCTCCTATGAGAAGGATTACGAACAATATGTAAAGCACGGCACATCACTGGAAGATACAGACACCAAGAACCGTTTTGAAATTCGTTTAAAGAATGATCGTGCCTATCATGCGGTTGTAGATTTAATGATGTATGAAGATGCTGGACGAACGGCTTTCTCCATTATTAATCGGTATATTCGTTTTGTCGATAAGGACGAGAAAAAACGTCGTAGTAGTTGGAAAATCAATAAAGAATGGCAACGATTTTTAGATTTAGGTGTAAACAGAAAAATCTCAATAACGACAAAACCTGAACCTTATACGTTCGATAAAACGCTCAGATGGTTAGCTCGACAAGTTGCCCCTACTTGGAAATTAGCGACTAAACTTGATGAAATCAATCAAACGACTGTGATAAAAGATATGTTAGATCAGGCAAAGTTAACCAAGCGTCATCAACAATTGTTGATACAACAGGCGCTTGCGACGGTAATGTCAAAAGTTCTATGAAAAACGGATAAGCAAACAAGATTTATTCCGAAATAAGGTGGAGAACCGTCGCCATTTGCCCTTGACAAACACGCCGATGGTTTAAGTTAGGTGTAACAAGGGCGAAGGGAACTAAATTAAGGCATGACAAATACGCCCTTGTTTTCCGAAAATTTTAAACCATCGGCTAGTTCGGTTTGTCAAGGGTTCGCTTCGCCAAATGGCTGGTTTGAATGTTAAACCATTCAAGGGCTCAGCTAAAGCTAAATTTAGGCGGCTTGTATTTCTAGAAGCCATTGTTGAGCGAGTTCAATCATTTTTGTCCAACGTGCCGGCATGTGTGGCAATTTGGAGAGTTCTGGGATCATAACTGGCACTTTATTCTCCAGTGAAGCATGTGGCCTGAGAAAGTTAAAATATGCCACGAATAAAGTCACATAGGATACCGATCCCTTTTCTGAACCAAACCCATGTGTAGCCTTATAATTACCCTTAAAAGTACGATTGAGTCTCTCAATAATTTGTTTAAGCGGTCGATATTCCGTTGAAACAGGATCCTCATTGGTTAATCCAATGACTTGCTTCACATCAAAGTGGATATCGTGCTGGGCAAAGAAGTGTTGAGCCAAAAGGTAAATAGGATTCCCATCGACCACAAAAGTAAGATCTTCTGGAATCTCTTTTAGCTTAAGCAATACTTCATCAATGGCTAATACAGCTGCCTGTGTATCTCGGTTTGGTGAAACAGGATACGACAAAATAATCTTTTTTACGGTATCAAAGAAGAAGAACAAGTAATTCCAACGTCCACTCACACGGATATACGTTTCATCACCGCAAAATTGATTGGAAAGCTCATACGGATAATGGTCGATAAACGGTTTCATTATGAGCGCGACACTGTTTTCGTAGTTTAAAATACTTTGGTGAGAAATAGAAACTCCGTGAATATCATTCATAATGGCCGCGGTTTTGCGCGCTGATAAGCCGTAGTTTACGTGATAAGTCAAAATAAGTCCCAGTGTATGCGGAGACACGTACAATTTCGATAAATCTACTTTCGGTAACTCTGGAGACTCTTTCGACAGTGGCTTATAGTCGAACTTAAACAGGCGAAATATATAGCGCATTTTGAACGCTTGTGGGTCTTTTTTGAACGGTTTCTTCTCTTCTTTCGAAAGACCTTTTAACTTCTTTTGGTAGTAAGAACATTGATTATTTTTACACTTGAAAACATCAAAATCTTTTCGTTCTTTTATCTTTTCAAGTGTTTTTGAACAGTGAGGACATCGTAAAATGGCCTCTTTCAAATAACGATTCTTTTCGCTAAACAAACACGCACACACTTTACATTGATATTGTCCTTTATCTCCATTATTTGCATAAAGAAAATCAGAAGGAGCACCACACTTTGGACAATTCAAATGAGAAGGCACACAAACTTTGGCGTTTTTATGTCTACGAACCGGTTTTAATGGTTTCCCGTGTTTTTCTAGAAAATCATTAAGTAGTTCTTGATAATCAAGCTTTTCAAGTGTTTCAACAATCGGAAGCTCATCCACCTGTAGTTTTCGATAAGGCTTGCTTATCGGTTTTTCTTCGGGTTTATCAAACATACTCTTTCCAATTAAAAGAGTCTGTAAAATTTTGATAGTCTCATCTTGGTACTTGATAAATTCAAATAAATAGGTTAATAATTGAGGATACAGACTTGTTCACTCCAATCTTGTTAGTTGTGTGTGTGGTAACCTCAATTAACCATAGATTTTAGGGGGTGGCAAGTCTTTTTTTGTTCAATGCCTTATAAATCAATGGTTGTTAACCTATTTAATATAAAAACTTTTGACAATACGTCAATTATTTGGGAGGGAAAGTAATGGGAGTCAAAATTACTTTAGCATCTACATAAACAGGCGACAGAAATTATATTATTACAAATAATAAGCGAACAAATCTTGACCGTATTGCAAACAAAAAGTTTTGTTCTCGTTTGAAAAGACATACTTTTATCGGGAAACAAAATAATTAATTTCAATCTAGACAAAAAGATGTATTGATTTGGATAAGTATGAGGTATAAAACGTAACAATTACGTTTTATATAAAAATAATAGATAGAAGATTGGAGATGAGAAAATGAAGAAACTACTAATTGGTTTATTCAGCTCGTTATTACTTTGTTTGGTTTTAACAGCATGTCAAGGAATGAAAGAAGAGCAAGTAAGAGGGAAAGAAGAAATTCATGATGAGGAACACGATCACGTTGATGAGCATTCGAATGATGAAGAGACACAAGTTGGGATAAAAATTGAAGGTCTCGCAGCGCATTATCATACTGGAGATAAAATTGAGTTATCAGCTGTATTAGATGAAGAATCAGAGTATGAACATTGGCACTGGTATAGTAGAGAAAGTACAAGTGAAGAATGGGAAGTCGTTTCAGGTCAGGAAACAGAAACATTCATAGGCGAGGCAACGACTGATGGCTTAGAATTAAAAGTTGTTTTGTTTGATGATAATCACGAGCCAATCGTTCAATCAGAGCCAGTTAAAATCGTCATTGATGATCATCATGGACATGACGAAGCAAGTCAACGAATCTATCAAGGATATTTTGAAGACGAGCAAGTGATAGACCGTGAGTTATCTGATTGGGATGGAGATTGGCAGTCTGTTTATCCATATCTTTTATCTGGAGATTTAGATGTTGTGTTTGAACATAAAGCAAAAAACGGAGATATGACTGCTGAAGAGTATAAAGAGTATTACACAGTAGGATATGAAACAGATGTAGATCACATCAAGATTGAGAATAATGTTGTAACATTCTACCAAAATGGTAAAGAATACTCAGGTGAGTACGAATCAGATGGATATGAAATCCTTACTTATGAAAAAGGTAATAGAGGAGTTCGTTTTATTTATAAATTAGTAGATGGAACAGAAGGTATGCCTCAATATATTCAATTTAGCGATCATAATATTTTTCCAGTCGACTCAGATCATTTCCATTTATACTGGGGAGATGATCGAGATGAACTATTAGAAGAAGTTACGAATTGGCCAACATATTATCCAGCGGAGTTAGATGCAGAAGGTCTAGTGCGTGATATGTTAGCTCATTAGTGGCATTTTAGAAGTAACTTGCCAATAAAGATGTTAAAAAGCAGTATCAGTGACAATGTCTGTTTCTATTCTTCTCAAGATATTTTATTTAGAAAAAAATAAACCTTTATAGATTTATAGGGCTCTATAATGAATGTGGTGGTGAGTTGAATCAATACCTAAAAATAGGACAAAAAACAGACTCCCCCCTCTTTGTTCACCAAAAGCTGTGAAACAAAAAGACAAAGAAGAGGGAAAGACTCTAGTCAAAAAAGGTTTAAAAATCGAGAAAGATATATTTCTCACCACCACATTTGATAATGAATCATTTTTAGAGGGAGTTAAAGGAGATAAATTTTTAATGTAGGTAAAAGGAGAGAAAGAAATGAAACGAAATAGCTTAGTGGCAATTTTACTTATTACAATGATTGGTGTTATTCTTTTTGGCTGTCAAAATGAAGAAAACACTTCAGATGATAAGCTTTCGGTTATAACATCATTTTATCCAATGTATGAATTTACTAAACAAGTAGCTGGGGATCGAGCAGACGTAATGTTAATGGTCTCTGATGGGCAAGATGCACACCACTATGAACCAAGTGCTAAAGACGTGGCACATGTCAATGAAGCAGACGTGTTTGTTTATAGTAGTGAAGATATGGAGCATTGGGTAAGCAGCCTACTCAAAACAATTGAAAACGATAATCTTGTTATAGCTCGTGCAGCGGATGGTGTTGATTTAGCCAATCATGACCACGGACATAGTCATCATCATGAAACAAATCATGAAGCTACTGAAATTATAACAATTAATGGTGTTGAGCACCATTATCATAAGGGTGACATGATTAAGTTAATTGCAGAAATTGATGAAGGTGTAGATTATGATCATTGGCATTGGTATACAAGAAAAGGTTCTGACGAGGAGTGGAAAACTGTTCCAAATCAATTTGGACCTGAATTCAATTATGAAGCAATTGAAGAAAGTTTTGAGGTGCGAGCGGTATTATATGATGAAGCTCATAATGAAATTGCACAGTCAGAAATAATAGAAATTGTTATTGATAATCATCATGGACACGATCAAAACCATGACCACGAACATGGAAGTGAAGAAACAGCTGCAAAAGTGGATATAATCGGGATTGCTGATCATTATCATACAGGAGATGTCGTTTCACTTGTTGCTAAGCTTAAAGAAGAGACTGACCTTGAGAATTGGCAATGGCTTACACGCGAAAACCATTATGAAGAATGGGAAGTAGTCACTGGTCAAGAAACGGACCATTTTGAGTATAAAACGTCTGAAGAAAGTTTTGAAGTTAAAGCAGTACTTTATGATAATGATCATAATGTTTACGCAGAATCAGAGCCAGTGTCCGTTTTAATTGACAATCATGACAATCAAGATCCTCATATTTGGTTAGATCCAGTTTTGGCACAAGAGCAAGTAAAGGTTATCCGTGACGCACTTATTAATGCGGATCCAGATGGAAAAGACATCTACGAAAAAAATGCGGAATCATTTATTAAAGAACTTCATGAATTGCATAAAAATTATGAATCCGCATTTAAAGATGCAAAAAATCGGGTGTTTGTCGTACAACACCAAGCGTTTGGATACCTTGCTAAGCGTTATAATTTAGAGCAGATTGCTATTGGTGGCTTATCTACAGAAGTCGAACCAAGTCCTTCACGTATTGCAGAGATTGGAGACTTAGTGAAAGAATATAATGTGCCAGTTATCTATTATCAACAAGGAGCTAACTCAGCAATTGCACAAACTGTCGCCAATGAAACAGGAACGGAGACAGCAGTACTATATGATTTAGAAGTAATATCTAAAGAATTACATGATAAGAATTTAGGCTATTTAGACGCAATGCGTGAGAACCTGAAATCTCTACAGTTAAGTATTCAATAATATGTTGATTAATTAGATGAGTGGATAGCTATATATGCTACATATTTTGAATATGTAGAAAGAATAAACTAACTAATAGAAAGGTTGTTTAATATGAATTATATTAAAGTGAAAAATCTTGCCTTTCATTATGAAGATGAACCAGTACTAGAAAATATTTCTTTTGAAGTAGATCCAGGAGATTTTGTGATGCTTACGGGAGAAAATGGTGCGGCTAAGACAACACTTTTGCGGAATATTTTAGGCCTCCTTAAACCATCAAAAGGAAGTGTTCAACTTTCATCTAAAAACCGTATGGGTGAAAAGTTAGTTGTAGGCTATGTTTCCCAACAGGTCGCTTCCTTTAATGCAGGTTTCCCGAGCACTGTACTAGAACTGGTGCAGTCAGGGCGTTTTCAAAGAGGCAAATGGTTTAAAAGGTTAGATAAAGAAGATAAAGAGCATGTTCGTCGTTCCCTTGAATCAGTGGGAATGTGGGAGATGCGTCATAAAAAGATAGGGGAATTATCAGGTGGACAAAAGCAGCGGATATCAATTGCTCGTGTGTTCTCAACAGATCCAGATTTGTTTATATTAGATGAACCTACAATTGGAATGGATGTACATTCACGTAATGAATTTTATAAATTATTGAAGCACAATAGTACAGAGCATGACAAGGGTATTTTAATGGTTACACACGATCATGAAGAGATTCGTCACTACGCTAATAAACACATTGAGTTGATACGGAAGGAGGACTCACCTTGGAGATGTTTTTCTATGGATTCATGCAAAGAGCTTTCCAAGCTTCATTTTTAATCTCATTAATCGCTCCAATATTAGGATTGTTTTTGGTATTGCGTAGGCAATCACTAATGGCAGATACTTTATCTCATGTCTCGTTAGCTGGGGTAGCGCTAGGTCTGTTAATTGGTATCAATCCGACATGGACCAATATTCTCGTGGTAATCATCATCGCAATTCTACTTGAATTTTTGCGTCAGATTTATCGCACATATTCTGAAATTTCGATTGCCATATTAATGTCTGTCGGAATGGCAGTAGCGCTTGTCTTGATGGAAATAGGTGCTGGTAGAACTACATTAAGTGTAACGCAATTTCTATTCGGTTCAATTGTTACTATTAACAAAGAACAAATATGGATGTTACTAGGATTAACGATTATTATCGGATTATTATATTTAATATATCAAAAACCTATGTATGTTCTTACATTTGATGAGGAAACAGCTTTTACAGTTGGCCTGCCTATTAAAATGATGTCGATTTTGTTTAATGTGTTAACAGGGGTCACAATAGCAGTAATAATGCCGATTGTCGGGATTTTACTTGTCTCAGCCATTATCATTTTACCTGCAGCTATCTCGCTTCGTTTAAGCAAAAGCTTCTACGGTGTCATATTAAATGGAATGGTCATTGCACTTGTCGGCATGTTAAGTGGTTTAGTCGCTTCTTATGAATTGGGTACACCACCAGGCGCTTCCATCACAATAATTTTAATGTTGATTTTTGCAGTCATAACACTTGCAAAGTACATGTTACATTACTTGAAATTTGATAGACTATTTAATAAAAGTCAAGGCTAGAATGAAATAAGCAGAAAAGACAAATCGAGTTTACGTCGTAGAATTGTTATTTCAAATACTAAATTCCAAACTCTACTTAATTCTCAATGTATGAAAATCATTGAAACCTTCAAATCAAATATATAAAAATTATAAAAAAAGAACTAAAAGAATATTTCTACAAGCTATTATTAGAAAGAAGGATAGGTTATAAGCTGTTATACTAAGTTGGGTGCATAGAGTAACAATAGATTGACAATATCATAGTAATGTGTCTGCAGAAGAATATATAAGAGAAGCATTACCATTCATAACGAGAGAAATGGGGATTTATAGTCACGATTAGAGCATTTTCAAGAAGTTCGACTAACTACTATAATATAATTGCCCATGCATTATACTTGGCGTCTAACAACATTCAAGTTATTATAGATAAATAAAATCCTTAATTAGGGTGATGATAAATGAAGTTTTCAAAGGCTACAGATTATGCTCTACATACGATGCTTTTTCTTACTGCAGCGACTCCGGATAAACCTGTTGGCGTTCAGCTGCTTGCTGAGAAGCAAAAGGTGTCACCAACTTATCTGTCCAAGATACTGACCAAGCTAGTAAAGGCTGGTATGATTGAATCCATAACAGGAGTGAATGGTGGATACAGGCTGAAACGAAATTGGGGAGATATTTCATTTCTTGACATTATTCATGCGATTGAGGGATCAGCCTCTTTGTTTGATTGTAGTTTCGATCACGGGCCAGATTGTCCGATTCAAAGAGTAGTATTGGCAGCAGAGGAAAAAATGGAAGAGCATTTGAGAAATAAAAAAATGTCCGATCTTGTGCAGGAAATGAACATCGTTTTCTAGCACATATTCTTTCAACCAATTATAGATAATATATATCTCTAAAATCTTTAATGAAATTATAAAAAAAATTAGGAGATTCCAAATATGAACATGTATAAAAGTACCGTATAAGTTGATTCAAGATACAGCGATCTTTAATCCGGTATTGTAAAACGATGTCCCCGAAAGATTATAGGAAAAAAATCGAAAGTTAAGGAGGAGTTTCTGTACGTAGTCTGCATATTCATATCGCTAACTGTCATCGAATTTTACTAGGGATTTATGACTGAAAAATCCATATACAGAGAAAATCAGCGCCTATCGATGGTGTTTCAAAGATGTGCGAATTATTTAAAAGTCAAATGAGCTAGTGGATGAGTTCTTATGTAAGGAGGTGATGCCAACATGTAATGTAATCATCGTAGCACAGTTAGAATACAGTATAAACTGAATTATGGTTATTTTCAGTAGTACTGGTTAGGTCTTAACAACATATGAGATGTACAGAGTAATTATTGGGCGTATACACATTTGGAAAGTTAATCTAATAAGAGGAAGTGAGTTAATCATGAAGGAAGTTGATGTTGTTATTATTGGAGGAGGTCCTGCTGGTTTAAGTGCTGGACTTATATTAGGACGAGCTAGGAAGAAGACATTGATTATCGATGGGGGGCAACCGCGTAATGCAGTCACTAGAGAGGCTCATGCCTTTTTAACACGTGATGGCATTAGCCCACATGAATTTAGAAATATTGCAAAAGAACAGCTTCGCACGTATCCGTCGGTTTCCCATTTGGAAGATACGGTCGAGTTGATAGTAGGTGAAGATGGACAATTTTTGTTGGAAACTGCTTCAGCGGTGAAGATAGCCGCAAGAAAACTGTTGTTTGCTATCGGAATGAAGGATCGTGATCTTGGTATACCAGGGTTGGCGGAGGTCTATGGTAAGAGTGCGTTTGTATGCCCGTATTGTGATGGCTGGGAACTAAGGGATCAGCAATTAGTTGTCATAAACAGAGGAGCGACATTAATGCATTTTGTCCCATTGCTTTCTGGGTGGTCGAAGCAGTTAGTAGTTTGTACAACTGGTCCTGATGAATTGAGTGAAGCAGAACGTGAAGAATTGCGTGCACATAATATCCCGGTATTCAATACGCCAATTCATTCAATCCAATCAAATGAGGGCATGGTAAACCATGTTAAGCTTGAAGATGGAACAGAAATTCCGTGCACAGGAATTTTCTTCAAATCAGAATTGGTAATTGGATCGGAATTGCCAGTCGCACTTGGTTGCCGTATATCGGATACAGGAATAATTGAAGTCGATGAGTTTGGAAAAACAAGTGTACCTGGTGTTTATGCAGCGGGGGATGCAACTACACACTTGCACCAATCTATTGTTGCAGCTGCTTCAGGCGCTGGATCCGCAGCCGCAATAAACGGAGAATTAAATCGAGAAGAATGGCAGAAGAGCAACGTTTGATTCAAATTCTAAATATATTTATGAAGAGGACCTTAAATTTATAATGTACCCTTTGTAAAAGACACTTTTATAAGGCCGAGCTACTTGAAGAAAGTGATTCCAGCACTATGAAATACTCCTCATTGGTAGACAGATTAAAAATAAAAATCTCCTTCTATCTTTGGGGAGCATTTTCAACAATGGTAATTTTTGAAAAAAATGAAGTGATAATAGCTTACAAAAATGAAAATATATACTCGTAGTGAGTTATGTTCAGAACCATTTATAAATCAACTCTTTAGAAAAGGTGGCAGGGATACTCCTGCACGGTTTGCCACTGTGCAAAACGGTCCTAAAACAGGCGTGTCAATTTGTGGAAATAACCGTAAATATATTTAGTCGGTGTGGAGGATAATTCTGTCCACGAAGCGGATAGACAACCAGAGATGAGATTATTTCCACAAAAAAGGAGCCATTCCTTCTTTGTGAAGCCCCCTTTAGTTCAGTAACAATTCCTGTACTCTACTTGAAGAGTTCCATATACGTCAATATCTTCATATACATTTTGCAGAAGTCTATTTTGTCTTAATGTCCTCCTCTTTTGTAATCCAGCTTTCTCCAATACTATGTATTTTACACATGACTTTTGATACACTGTTTCAGGAGGTGTTTTTATATGACTGCCAAGGGCAAAAAAACATTGCCACAAAAACGTACAGTTATTTTTACCGTAACTATTCTTTATACTATTTTGATACTATATTTTATTTTTTTCGCTTTCGGCAGAATAGGTGCATCTGCAAGCACGACTGGGGTCACCTTTATTTTCTTTCCGATTGAGTTCTACCATTTGCCAAAGATTTCTGATTTTCTGCATCCTACTCTGATGGATTTCGTAGATCTAGGGAATGTGGCAGCCTTCATTCCATTCGGCATATTGATTCCATTGTTATTCCGTGTGAAGTTTATTCGTTTCTTTTCATTGTTCTTCCTGTCTATTCTCGTGATCGAAACCATACAGGCACTAACTTTGCTCGGAAGCTTTGATATTAACGATGCCATACAAAACTCTTTAGGTGCAAGCATTGGATTCGGAGCGTACAAACTGGGGTATCGGACAAAGAACTTTTGGCTAAATATGGCTATTACCGGTATCTCGTGTATTGTTCTTCTAATCGGGGTATTAGCAATTTGCGGAATTGTGGAGAAAACGTTGACCAAAGCAGAGGGTCCCTTTATAGCTTTGAATGAACTGAAAGATAGTTCCGGGCATACAACAGCAGGAACAAAACCGTACAGCTTTAAAGTTAGCGGTCAAAACGTTGAACCTGAATATAATGTATTTGACGCCAAAAGCAAAGGAAGTGAAACCTACACGTATACGTCCAAGAAGGAGATTATTTTTTCATTTTATTATGGAATACCGGACTTAATGGATAGTGATGGAGGTATACGAGTTTTAGTCGATGGTCGTGAGGTATTATCCGGCTCTGGAACGGAGCAAATGAATTATCCGGAATTGTTCCCACAAATGTTTGAAATTCCACTTGAACGTACAAGCAAGATTATGATAGTCGTTAAGGGAAATATAAAGCTTTGGGATGTAGGGTTTAGGGAAATGAAATATTTCTGGAATTGATCCAAACGTTTTGTTCAAGATAATGGTCTTTTTTTCCACCCCAAACATGTGGTGGTTGAGGAAAGACCTTGAAAACTCATATTAAAGATTTAGCTAAATAAACATATAGTTAAATATCCGAAACCGAAACTAGTGAATACTTAATATCGTAAAGGTAAGCACAACGATAGAGCTTGTCAACGGGGATAGATTCTGCCTTTTTTATTGCCAGCATTTCTTAAACGCATTGAGACTGTCATAGTTTCTGTTCCTCCTAAATTCTTATTTATACTAGCGCATTTTCTCACAAAATAAATTCATTTAATCAATATCGAGGGATATAAAAGTAGGAAAAACGCCAAAAGGTCTCTATTGTTATTGGAAAAGTAAATTCTACTCTTTGTTAATTTAGGCTTTAGATTTTTCCTTATGGAGTTTAATAATTAAGCCAAATACGTTCAAATTCATGCTTTATCTTGCAATTCCAAAAAAATTAAAAAAGCCGCGAATCCTTGAAATGTTAAGTTTTCTAAGGCTAAGTTTTGCAAAAAGAATTTTCTAACTTTTGAAAATATTCATTCCTCGGTTGATGCAAATAATCATTTACATTTTGTAATACTTATATTACAATGATAGTGATCTATTTTAGAAGGAAGGGAACTTGATGCTTGAGAATAGGGTTCGAGAGTTACGTGCACGGTTTAGATGGACACAACAAGACTTAGCTGATGCAATTGGCGTTACAAGGCAAACAATAGGATTAATTGAAAAAGGGGATTATTCCCCATCTGTAACGATGGCATTAAAAATTGCAAATGCTTTTAATGTTTCTGTTGAAGAAGTTTTTTATTTAAAGGAAAGGAATGATTAAACATGTTGAAACATATCTTACGTACACCATTAATACCGATGGGTTTATTTATACTGCTCATTACATTTTTGACACTTTCACTAACGAATACACTGGTTGTCTTAGCTAGATTATCTTTTGGGATATTAGTACTTTGTACATTTTTGTGGTTAACTTTTATAAAGCTTTACAACCGTAAGAATCCCGATAATCAAATTAAACCGTTTGGATTAATTCCACCTGAATTCCGCGAGATGGATGAGGGTCAACAGTGGGTTACCTATAAAGCTTGCCGGAATGTTTATATTTACTATAGTTTTGCACTGCCAATTATAGCGGGAGCTTGTTTTCTTTTTTCTGGTCATGTTCTTATTCCATTAATTGGTATAGGTGTAGTAGGTGTAGGACAATATATTGTTTATTGGCTAACTACTATTCGAGTATTAAATCGTATTTAACAGATTAAGGATTAAAGGAATATAATTACAAGAATTTGTGGAAGTATGAGTATATTTATGTATTAAATTTTGATCTTTGGGAGATTTAAAAATTGGTTAAAGTTAAAAAGTTGAAAGATTGTACAATAACAGATGCTGTTAATGCTTGGAATGCAGGATTTGAAGGGTATTCAATTGATGTCAAGATGACCGCTGATAGGTTTTTGGAAAGGATGGTAAAGGAGGATTTATCCGTTAGTCTATCTATCATTGCCTTTGACGACAAACAACCGATAGGAATTGTTTTAAATGGAATAAGAGAAATAAACGGTAAAAAAGTTGCTTGGAATGGAGGAACTGGTGTTGCCAAGGCATACCGATCTAAAGGTATAGGAAAAAAATTAGTGGATGTAAGTATCTCTATTTTAAAACAAAACGGTGTAGATATTGCAACACTTGAGGTGTTAAAAGATAACGAGAAAGCAATTTCCTTATATAAGGATATGGGATATAAAGAAGTGGGGATATTAGAGTATTTAAATCTTAATAAAGCTTTGTGTCAAAATCCAATCCCTCATTTAAAAAGAAAAGTTACTGTTAAACAAGTGTTGCTACAGCAAATAGGCAAACAATTTTTTTATAAAGCAATGAACCCTTGGCAAACGCAATGGCAGAGTGCTAAACAGGGCGAAGGAATCATCGTTGAAGGCGAAGTTGGACAGGTGCTTGGCTATGCTTATTATCAAAGGATCTTCAATTCCAAAGGGAATCATATAAGTACTATTTTGTTCCAATGTGAAGCAAGACCAAATTTAAAAAATGCAGAGGAAGTAATTTATTTTATGCTCGGTCATATTTTTGGAGATTTTAAAAACGTTCTTAATCGAATAGTTCCCAACTTACCGGTCCGAGAAAGTGAACTAACTTATAAGGTGTTAAAACAGATTGGATTTCAAACAGCAGTTCAGCAATTAAGTATGAGGAAAGAATTAAAGTTACCTACGTTATCGGGT
The DNA here is from genome assembly GCF_001244735.1 of Bacillus andreraoultii. GTDB lineage: Bacteria > Bacillota > Bacilli > Bacillales > Caldibacillaceae > Caldifermentibacillus > Caldifermentibacillus andreraoultii. The sequence goes on along the minus strand of NZ_LN868935.1, from coordinate 308,658 downwards.
AAGTAATTTTCATTGTAAATCTAAAGTTTTGTTGTTTTGATAAAGGAGTGAATGAAGTATGTCTATTGCCATTATTTACGGAGGAACTCGACAAAATGGTAATACTGAAATACTTACTGAGAAAGCGGTTCAAGGGATTACTGCAGAAAAAATCTATTTAAAGGACTTTAAAATTCAATCCATTGAAGATTTACGACATGAAGAAGGGGGGTTTCATACGATTCATGATGAACACAATTTAGTTATAGAACGTATGATGCCCCATGACATTCTTGTATTTGCAACACCGATTTATTGGTATAGCATGTCCGGCATCATGAAAAACTTTATTGATCGCTGGTCTCAGACATTAAGGGATAAAAAATATCCTGACTTTAAACATTCCATGGCAAATAAGAAAGCCTATGTAATTGCGGTAGGAGGAGATTATCCAAACATAAAAGGTCTACCGTTGATACAGCAGTTTCATTATATTTTTGATTTTGTTGGTATTTCTTTTGAGGGTTATATAATTGGAAGAGGAAACAAACCTGGTGATGTATATAATGATAAAGAAGCGCTTTTAGCCGCTAATGAACTGCAAAAGAAGCTTATATTGGAAATAAATAAATAAGGGAGAATTATAAAATGATTGAATTACAATATAGTTCCTTTTCTAGCGTAGAAAGGCTTTTTAAATAAAAAAAGCAATTCATTCCAGCATTTGCAGTCATTCATGGTAGTTATCCAGGGAGAGTTTTTGTAGATCATGAAAACAGTCCCAAAGTTGCTATTGTTTGGGCCATTGGAAGGTGGATGTATTTAGAAGGTAACATAGCAACTAATCAAGAAAAATCTGAGTTAAAACGATTTTTTCGAGAAATTGTAATGCCAGATTGCAAGAAGAGGAGCAGAAATTGGTTTGAAATATATACGAATGATTCTAAACAGTTAGAAGAGTATTCCTTGAAGGAAATTGATTTTTTAAAGGTTGATAAGCATTACGAATCAGTGTATACGCTAAACGTTGAAAAGTTTTTACAAGTTGCTAAAAGGAGCAAAAGAAATGAAGAGAAAGTTGAATTTAGAAATTTTGACATAATTCCAGAATCATTGGAGGAAACTTCATATGTAAAGAACTCAACATTATCTAAAAAGACCGTTGGGGTAGTTATTAAAAGGGGGAATACGATTCTATCAATCGCCAAAAATAACGGTTTTACTTTTGGTAAGGAATATTTTATCGACATCGATACATTTAAAGAAGAGGAAAGAAAGAAGGGATATGCTACTCTCGCTGCGATAAAGATAATTTCTTATTTTTTAGAAAAAAATATGTTTCCCCTGTGGGAAACTACAGAAAGCAATATTCCTTCACAAAAGCTTGCTTTAAAACTCGGATTTGAACCTATGGAACGTTATCCAGTATTTGAATTTAGGTTAAAGTAGCCACAATATATTGGGTTTAAAGGTCTTTACTTATTCCGTTGAAGGTCAAATAACAAACTTCAAATTAAACAAATTTTAATTACTGTAAATCAGCATATGGGGCGATGTTTGATATGGATAATATTTTATTAGCCGATGTCGCAAGAAAGTATGGAATTGCTGAATCTAACTTTAATTACTCAGGGTATTTTTAGGCAATGTTTACGGATGCACGTAATAGTAAAACTTTAAAATTTTATGCAAGTTCTCATATAGACATACAATTCCCGAATAATTTATGATTTAAAATATATCCCTTAGGAAAGCAACTGTAATAAAACTTGAATGAAAGGTTACTAATCATACTGGTTAGGGACCTTTTTTTAGTTTGTGTTCAAAAACAGGGCAATTTTATATTGCGAAATGCAAATAATACTTTACATTTTGCAATGAATTATTTACAATAATAATAACTGTTTTTGTAAAGAAGGGAATCTTGAGGTGAGGATAAATAATGTCGCAATGGGCACATATTTTTTGCGAATTATTATCAAAATCATTTTGTAAAATATGAAAATTTATTAACTTAGGGGAGGATAAAATGAGTTCATATGTCATTGAGACGAATAATTTAACAAAGAAATATAAAAATCAAACGGTAGTTGATAAGTTGAATATGAAGGTTCAACAAGGGGAAATTTATGGTTTTCTCGGTCCTAATGGTGCAGGAAAAACGACAACGATTCGGATGTTGCTTGGACTTTGTAATGTACCCCTTTGTCAAGACACAAAAATCAATATTTTAAGATAAACTCTCCTTCCCGATTTATATTTTGTTATCTTTTCCTGGTATAGAAGTTTTCCCAAGTCCACCACCCTTGACCATGTTTGTGTCCGTGGTAGTTTTTTAAACGGCGGATGGGTGAAAAAATGCCTTTTAGGGCAGTCATCCGCACTAACAGTGTACCACGGACAATCACTTTCTAAGTTCCCACTGGCGGGGCCCCAACCCCATCCAGTGGATCACTAAGAAGTGGCACATAGTCAAGGGCAGGCAGCTTCGCTGTGGTTCAGTTGTTCTTGCCTCATTATCATTCAAAAAAGTGAATGTTGGCCGGTGTATTATAACCCAATGCCTGATGTGGCCTATGCCAGTTGTAGTGATCAATGTATTCCCTTGTCATTTGCTTTAATTCTGGAACCGTTTCAGGGTAAAGGATGTAGAGCCTTTCCCACTTGTACGAACGGAAGAAACGCTCTGTCCTAGCGTTATCCTTTGCCCGTCCCTTGCCATCCATGCTAATTTTTATTGACTTATAACTTTTAATGCAGTTAATGTAGTCCTTTGATGTAAATTGGCTTCCCTGGTCACTATTTATGATTTCGGGCTTTCCATGCCTTTGAATTGCCTCCTTAGTGGCCCTTATGATAAAATCAGTCTTCATGACATTACTTAATGCCCACCCGACTATGAACCGGGAATACCAATCAATAATAGCCACAAGATACATAAAACCTGATGGTGTGCCACAATAGGTGATGTCAATCCCCCAAACTTGATTCCTGCGAGTAATACTTACGTTACGAAGCAGGTAGGGGTAGGTTCGTGTCTGTAAATCCCGTTTACTTAGATTGGGTCCGGGGTAAAAAGCCACGATATCCATTTCCTCCATGTATCGACGGGTGAGTTTTAGACCGATAGTAAATCCCAGTTTGACCAGTTCCAGTCGGATTCTACGAGAGCCAAATGCAGGTTCAAGGAAATGTATTCGATCAATGGCATTCTTAATATTGATTTCTTCCTGGGTTGGCTGTCTGTTTTGAACGGTATAATAAGCAGTTGATCTGGATAGATCCAGTAATTCACACTGACGCTTAACGGTTAGCTCACTATTCTCAAACTCAATTAATTCTTTTTTCTCCTCCATTCCGAGATCTGTCGTTGTTTTTTTTTGAGCCAATTCAAATCAACGGTAAGTTGACCTATTTGATTAATAAGTTCCACCTTTTCGGCTTCGTGTTCTTGTTTGAGCTTTTCTAACTCTGTAGCTTTCTTGTCAAAAACCGTTGGCATATTGTCCAGAAATTCTGACCGCCATCTGCTGATCAACTGCGAACTTACACCATACTTTTGGGCAATCTCATTAAGGGTACTTTCTTCCCTTAATATTTCTAATACGATATTTGCTTTTTCCTCTGGTTTGTAGGTTCTTCGTTTTTTACTCATATTACTATCTTTATCTTATTTTATTGTTTTTAGTGTCCAATGCTACGGATACATTATAATCGATTCCTGTTATTATAGGTGGATTGGGAATTGTAGCTGGATTATTTATGTTGCCATCCCCTGGTATTGCCAAATATTTTCCTTGGGTTATTCCTTATCAAATCACACTTTCTGAAGAAAATATCATTACAGACTTTTCCCATATTGTAAAACCACCAATCTTTCACTGGGAGTGGATTGGTATAAGTTTAATCGTTGGTTTTATCTTAGTTAGTTTGGGAGCTTTGCAATTTGCAAGAAAAGAAATGATTTAGGGGGAACAGAATGTTAAAAAGCATATTATGGTCAGAATGGTTAAAAATTCGCTGTTATCCAAGTATATGGCTATGATTTTTCTTCTTCCGCTTTTTCTTACAATTGTTGGGGTAATGAACTATACGACAAATCTGCATGTGTTTGAGGAAGTGGGCATGGTTGGGTGGATGGGCACCTGGACGCAAGTAGAATTTTTGTATGGTATGGTTTTGTGCCCAGTTTTATCCAGTGTGTTTGTTGCCCTCTTATGCCGTTTTGAACATGCATATGGAGGATGGGAGCAATTGCTGGCCTTTCCAATTTCTAAAAATGCAGTTTACTTATCCAAAATGATTTGGGCGTGGTCTCTAATCGGTTTGACAAATACGGTTTTATTTGGGTATTTTTTTGTAATTGGGAAATTAATGGGGGTCTCGGGGATTTTCCCTTTTATAAGTGTATTAAAACTGTTTTTCGGAGGATGGTTTGCAACATTGCCATTAATTGCAATACAACTTTGGCTATCCACTCGATTGAAAAATTTTGCTCTTCCAATAGCCATTAATTTTGCTTTTGTTATGCCTAATGTCTTTATATCCAGTTCAAAGTATGGAAAGTATTATCCGTGGTCCCAGCCAGCTTATGCAATGACACCAGAGAACCAACTCGGAGTTATACAGTCTCTTCAAGATTTTTATTTGGTTGTTATTATTATATTCGTAATATTTTGTATAATTGGACTTTTTAATTTTGTGAGGATTGAGTTTAGATAAAGGGTAAATACAACTATGTGTATATTAATTTTTTTAACAAAGGAGATGGCTTAGTGAAAAAGTTCTTATTTTGGATTGCATGTATTATTATGATCATCGCTATTCTATTTTTGTTTGGTCCTTTTGGAGAATTACTAACCTCTTTTTATAAGTACCCATAAACGTTAATTTATCAAGGAAAATGTTTTTGTGTTAACTATTGCTACCTTTCTTAGTAAATGAGTAAATAGGTTTATAAAAATTGAACAGAAAAATTATTAATTTAGAATAGGGGATGAAAAAGTACAAACAAAATAAAGGTGAAGAACACTCTATTTTGATATCTAAATAATATTGGATAAATATTATGAATGAAAAGGAATTCAATATTGGGAGATTATCCATATTCTCTCCATGAGGGAGAATCTATTAAAAGGGAGAATGTTATCCGAATATTCAGTTGGTTGCATTTTGAAGTATGAGTAAAATGTTTTTAGGCAAATAAAAATAAAAAACATTAATTTTAGTTTTTTTGGGCAACAAATTTAATCCTTGGTTTTTTTCGAAATGGACGTGCTTTTTGTCCATTTTTGAAAAAACCAGGGTTAGCAAGCGAAGCGCGGTAGAATTATTTTTAATTTTGCCTATAAATGATAGTATAAGGATGTACAAAAGTGATTAAATAAGAGTGTACAGTTTTGATTACGGTACTTCAACAACTTTATATGGAGAAGCGGACATGATAGCCTGATTAGCCATGCCAGACTCTGTGGGGACTGGCTTCCTGGCATGTTAATCATGTCCGCGGAGGATCCATGTAAAGTTCTCATATTTATTGACAAATCATAAAAAAACATTTCTGTACATCGTTATACAATCAAAACTGTACATCTTTAAATCATCATTTATATTGCCATAGAAAAGAGAGCCAACTTCTTGTATATTTAAAGTGACTAAACCCCAAAAGACAAGGAGTGGCTCTCATGAATAAATTTAACACATCCAAGCTGAGTTTAAAAGAACTAGAGACTGAATGATTGAGTCAAGTACTTGTGGGAGATTTTTAAAGTCCCTTATTTTGTATCGTTTAGTCCGTTCTTTGATAACGCTCTCATGTTTTTATCCTTTCATTAGTTGTGACACTTTACCTTTTTTAAATTCCTCTGAGTCCCTTTAAAGCTGCTGTTATTGGTTTTCTTACAGACTGCTTTAAATAACCAAGATTGTTTCGCGTCGCTTCTGCGGCGCTATCCCTCAGTTTTTCTACAAAGTGTTTAGGTGGTTTTGCTTGGATACTTGTCTGCTCTACTTCCTGCGTTTGTTCAAGTATTCCTTGCAATGTTTTAATCTCCAAGTTGTCTTGAAGTGCGACAAAGACATCGATGAATTTATCAAGACCTAAATTACACCAGCTACGTCCATTTTTAAGCCGTCTAGCGAACACACTCATCGTTCCATCGGCACTCCCCATTGGACGGAATTCTGTTGTATCTATGCCTTTCTTTTTCAACTTCTCACGATAGTCACCAAGTGCCTCCGGATATTGAGAGAGTTGCGCTATTAATTCTTCCAACCGTTCTTCTTTCTTTTCGTTTTCCAGTGTACCCACTGCACTATTTAATTCCACCATGAAACCTTTCCAATCATAGTTTGCCAGTTTCTTTCGAATAGCTCGATATCTTGGATGCTTTCTAAACAGACGCTGCACATCGCGGGCTACATGAAAACGATCAATGACAAAAGTGGCATTGTGCCTGAAATATTCTCGGCAGGATGTAATCCACTTCGCGCCATCCCCATTAATAACGAGATGGTGCTTGGTTGGATTGTACTCATAAGTTTCCATGAGATACTGCTCAAACTCTTCCCAAAAAGGCAGTTTACCTTGATGAATGAAATGCCGTTTTTCAATTAACTTTGCTCGCTTGCCATTCATTTCCCAGCCCTGATGCACACTGGCAATTTTAACTTCTCGTCCTTTTTTCTTTTTCTCTTGGCTTTTCGTGTAAAGTCCGTCAACCTCAACGAATACAACATCTTGTTCAAGTGGCACAGATTTTTCGGGAACCACCTCAGTATTTAAAAGTTGCTGGCGTATGGCTTCATGACTAATCACGGGATAACCTAAAAGCCTCTCCATTGCTTGACTGGCCTGACGATAAGAAACACCTGTAACAGCTAATTCAATAGCCAAATCTTGTACAACTGGACTCATTCCTTTTGTGCCATCAAAAGCTAAATATTGGTCTAATAAATAGACGTACTTTCCAGTTTCCTTATCCTGATAATAATTTCTTTTCAATTCCACTTGCCCAAAGACGGATTCAAATTTTAACGTTCGCTTATCCTTTAGATAAAACCTCTTCTTATCCCTTCCTGTGGCAATCGCCTCATCTAATTCTTGTAGTGTTTGTGCCATGACCTGAGAAAAACTTTCCTGTAAAGCGCTGTATGTAATTTTTTCTAATTCTTTCATTGTTAGCGTAGATATGATATCGTTCATTTGAGGATCTCCTTTGTTAGTTTTTGTCGGCAAACATAACTATACAAAAGAAGGTCCTCTTTTTCATTTAAAAAGCCAGTAAAACTACCGCGCTTCGCTTGCTGACCCCATTCCTGGTGTTGAAATCTTACGATTCCAACACCAGGAATGGGGTATATGTTCTCCCACAAACATTTTACTCTAACAGACTGAATTATTTCGACAGTTACAAGAAGAATATTCCGAAATCATGAAAAAGCTATTAATGGACATGGATACTGAATTAATGGAAAGTCGGGATAAGAAGTGTCTTCGGCATGTAGGAAAACGAAACGTTCAAATTGATACCATCTTTGGGTCCGTCTTCTTTGATCGCAATTATTATTTCAATCGGAATACCGGTGAGTATGTGCATCTATTAGATCAGCAGCTCAATTTTAATGGTGCTTAAGGGGCTAGCCTGTTCATAGAGCAATTGGGAATTGAAATGGCAATAGAAGGCCCATCCTATCGCTCAGCAGCGGATAACCTTGAGAAAATTGCAGGCTATCGTGTGGTTAGGCATGAATGGCTTCGCCAAAGATTACTGGAGATTTCTTTACCAACAAAAAGCGATCATATTACAAACCGTGTATTGTTTATACAAGTCGACGGATTACATGTTTCCCGTCAAAGAAGTCATCGAAAATCAAAGGAAGAAAAAATGGTTGCCGTCCACCAAGGGTGGTCAGTAAATGGTGAGCGTGTATCGTTGATACATAAACGGCATTTCCATCATGAAACAGACGAGCCATTTTGGGAGGCAGTTGAACACTTTCTTTATGACACGTTTAAGTATGATCCGATGGTCCATCTCCTAGTTATCAATGGTGACCAAGCTTCTTGGATTCAAGATGCCAAGGACTACTTTGGAAAAAATGCTTACGTCATCGTTGACCGTTATCATATTGCGAAGGAAATTAAAACTATCTTTAGAGGTCACCCGAGAAAAAATGCGATCCAACGCGCTTTTCTTGATTATAATGTTGACCAATTAATTGTTGAATTAAATACAGCGATGGGAACACTATCTACCCTGGAATTGGAAGAAGCTGCAGAAAAACTTCTAAACCAAATTGAAAACAACCCAGATGCATTTAAAGACTATCGAAAATGGCTTGAAGCCAAAGGCATAGACACCAAAGGCATGCGTCGGATGGGTAATGCAGAAAGTACTATGCGTGTTATGGCAAGGCGTATGAAGAATGGAACTAGTTGGAGCGATTTAGGGGCGAGACAAATGATTCGGGGATTGATATCAAAGCATGATCGATTAACAGTTCATATCAATTATGGATTCGATGAATCCGTAAATATTGAAGATAAACAAGAGAATAAAAAGAGTTATAAAAAACAAGTTAGAAAGACTGTCAAAGAGAGTGTTCGAAACAACGTGCCTTATTTAACGCAGTCTATTGGGAAACCAATTACACAAGCTCTCAGGGGACTACAAGGAGTGTGACGGAATTTTCAACACACTAAAATTCTGCAGGTATGTCAAAAACAGAATTCACAAAAAGTTGGCGCTCGATTTTTGGCAACAAAAATCATTGCCCACAAAAACTTGACTCACCCCATTTTGAAATAAGAATTGACAGCCGGGTAAAAAAGGAATATAATAGCATTCCTTTAAAAAATAAAATAAGCCAATTATAACAATAGCATATTTTAGATTAAAAGTCAATAGTTGAATGTGGTTTTTTATCAAAAGGAGGAAGAGCACATGCTATTGCCTCAGTTTTTTCAATCCTTAGATATATCGATTTTAGAGAAATATACAGATAAAGTATTAAAAGTAAATGAAAAAACTAAACAATATGGATTGGTGCTCACTAGTAATGAAATAAAGGACATGATTATTTCTAGAAATCAAATACTTTATAACTATGGTCGAGTGGAAACGGATATTAGTGTAATTAAAGAATTAGCAGAGGTGTTTTGTACTTCCCCTTATATCGATAATAAGAATTATCAATTGACACTTAATGAATTACAAGAGATATTTTATTACATGAAAAATGAAACCGAAGATCGTATCAGTGACTCTCAATTGGTAGATATTATAAGGGAATACTTCGACGGTGTTTGTGGTGGGTCATTGGAGCTTTTAAAAAGCAAGCTTGATGAATTTGCACAAAGGTTTAGAAGTGATGTTCGATTTAGAAAGTCTGTATTTGAGGGGGATGAGCATTTGTGGGATTAGAAAAACAACATAATGATTTGTTGTTAGTAAAACAGAAAAAGATAAATAACATTCAACTATTACGAAATCAATATACAATATCTTTATTAAACGTAGGATTAAGGGAAGGGTTACTCAATAGTCAAGAAGTGTATGAAGTTCAAATACAATTAATGCAGATTTTAAAGGAGTCAATCAGGAGGTACACAAGAGAAGAGAGCTCTTCAATTAGTTCTGATGTGGCTGAGGAAATTTTAACTTCCATATTATATGCGGTAGATGCTTTTTTGTTTCAGTTAGGTGATCCGGAAAATGCTATCAACTTTGTTAAAAAAAATAATATGGAAATCACATATGAACAGGGAGTAAAGATAGTTAAGGATTGTCTTGAGGAGACGAGAGCTCTTTTTAAGGAGATAAGAAATAATAAATTAGATGTTGCTGTTGATTCTTATAATATAACAATCGATGAATCCATACCTTTATTTCTAAAAAAATATGAAGTCGTTTTTGATGCACATAATACAATGGCTAGCATTGATTATCCGTTAGCAATTGATGATATGACTATTCAAGGTGTTTATTATCTTAAACAATATTTAACCTATTTAAAAATTGAAACAGAATTTTGCCAAATGTTTAACCAAGATGATCTTCGAGATCTTTTAGTTAATTATGGGAGAATGTGTGGGTTTGACTACCGAATTGAGTTATTTAATATATTTGAGTTAGTGTTAAATAATGCAGTTTTTTCTGTTTTATCAGGAGAATTACCTAGTAGAATAAGAATCTCGGTACAACAATATAAAGAGATAAAGAATCTATTTAGTAATATGAGTGATAGTCAAATACAATTGATTATTTTAGAAGCTGTAGAAAAATTACTCCATCATTTTAATATTAGTGATTCTCTAATGTCATATTATATAAAACAATGTGGAATAAATTTGGCAAAGAGGTTAAAAAGTGTTGTTAAGCATAACCGTCTGCAAACAGTGGTTATCTTAGAACAAGAATTGAAAACTCCTCCTTTAACCACCTTTAACGCATCCGATAGAATGAGCGATCATCGATTTCGGTTATTAATTGAGAAAATCATGAATTGTGAAAAGTCAGTGGATAAGATTGATATAATTCGGACAAATTTTCATTCCCTTCATGATTATATCGATATACTTAATACCGATTGTTTATTGAACGATGAATATGAAGAACTTTTTAAGACTTTTGGTGATGTAGAACTAGCTATCTTGACAAAAATAGTGTTCTATGAAGAATTAAGAAATAATTCTATATACCTTTCTTCACCTAATATTAGAAAAAGGGAGATTGAAAGTGAATGGCAGGATCAATTTATTAAATTTATAAACAAAATTCATCCAAGTAGAAAATCAGTTATTCAGCAATATGTTTATGAAATTGATTATGAAGAAATTAGCTTTTATTAATTTAGATGGAAGATTGTCTTGTTTTATCACTATTTTAATGGAGGTGATTATTACATGAAACAAAATGAATCAAGTTTAACTTCATTAATATCAGCTTTTGGTAGAGCTTACCATAGTCAATTCGATACACCAAAAATTTTTGATGATTTTATAGCTAAAGACTTAATTTCACAAAAAGAATATCATGACATTAAAAAGAATATGGTTCAAGGCATTCAGTTCTTTAACAAAGAAATTGCGAAAAAATATAAAGGTAATCCGGAGGAAATTTTAAAATGGATTACACAAGTTCAGTTATCACCGACACCTTTAGCACGTGCTGCGTATTGCGAAAATGTATTACAAAATGAAATTAAATTTGGGGTAAAGCAATATGTCATACTCGGGGCAGGCTTAGATACTTTTTGTTTACGACACCCTGAATTGGAAAACACTCTTGAAATATTTGAAATTGATCATCCATTTACACAGGAATTTAAAGTACAAAGATTGGTTGAAGTTGATTTAAAAATACCGAAGAATCTTCATTTTATTCCGATGGATTTCACGAAAATATTTTCGTACGAAAAACTTTTTGGGAAGGGCTTTAGCTATGAAAAAACATTTATTAGTTTACTGGGTGTATCTTATTATTTAACGAAAGATGAACTATCAAGCTTGATTGAGAAATTATTCGCTGAAGTCCCATCTGGGAGCTCGATTGTTTTCGACTATGCCGATGAAAAACTTTTTGAGGAGAAAGGATTTTCTAATAGAGTAGAAAACATGGTGAAAATGGCTGCGGTAGGTGGAGAGCCAATGAAATCGTGTTTTCCATACTCTGAAATCAAGGGAATATTAGAAAAATCTGGTTTGCTCATCTATGAACATTTATCACCTTCAAAAATTCAAAATCTATACTTTGAAAACCGAAAAGATTACCTATCGGCCTTTGAGACAATTCACTATGTTCATGCGGTGAAAAAATAAAAAGAAATTATAAGTATGAGGGAATACCTTTATGAACAAGATTCTGAAAATTAAACAAAGGTCTTCTTGATCTATTCAAACTAAATATACGGTTAACAAATTTACCATGATAGAAGTTCAATGAATAATGTGGCTTTGGATAGGAGAGAGAAAATGTTTACCATATCAGATTTTCAAAATTTAATCGAACAACAGTTATTCCACAATCGAAATAAAAGTCTTTTTTATGAGTTGACAAATGGACGATTCGTTTTAAATTCTTCCAAAGAAACTAGTGCTTTATTCAAACAAAAATCCAAAGATATCGCCAATTTTATAGAAACTGCACATTTAAATGACACAACTCAAAAACTGGCAAAATACATTTCAGATAAAACGATTCGTTTATTCGTTGAGGTGAATCAATATTTAAATTTTTCCCAAAAGGATTATCTTCAACTTCAAAAAGTCTATGAAGCTCTGCTTCAACAGGTATATGAAATTTGTAATCAAAAGGAAGTATCTGAAGAAGAAATTGATCAGTTGTTTCGTTCCCATTATAAAAATCTACAGAGCTTTTTATTAGATTCAAACGGTAAAGAGATATTTAAAAAGTATAGGGAAAGCCCGGATGTACTTGAAATAAAATGTGCTGAATATACTTCTGAGTTTCAAATGAGATTATTAGGTATCTATTTGTCAAAGGTTAAACAGCCTGTTTTAGATATTGGATGTGGACAACAGGCAAACCTTGTTCACTTTTTAAGGAAAAATGACATAGTTGTATACGGGTTGGATCGAAATGTTCAGAATCTGAACAATAAAATATATCAAGTGGATTGGCTTGAGTATACGTACGTTCCAGACACTTGGGGAACTGTCATTTCTCATATGGCATTTTCAAATCATTTTATGCACCATCACTTGAGACCTGATGGAGATTATGAAAAGTATGCAACAAAGTATATGGAGATATTAAAATCCTTAAAAATTGGTGGAAGTTTTATTTATGCGCCAGGCCTTTCATTTATGGAAGAGATTTTAATATCCACATTTGATTCTTATACTGTAGAGACTGGAGAATATTCTACCATGGTAACTCGTATTAACTAAATGAAAACTATATAGCTTTCATATTATAAAAGGAGATAAGTGAAAAGGACTTTCTAACTATAGTAGGAATTGGAAAGTCCTTGTTCTGCCTATCTTAATACCAAGGAAATTGTTTGAAATTACTTCACGAACCAGTAACTCAATTTAAGGATTTTAAACCGGTATAATACACTAATACATAAGTTATAATCGTTTCATAGATTCTACATCATTTCAATGATTAATTCCGATATTCTTTTGAGGCCTTTTTTAATTTGATCTAAAGTTGCATAGGAATAGGACAACCGTAAATGTCTATGATCGTCCTTATCATATATATTACCTGGATTTAGCAGTATTCCCTCTTGAATAGCTTTTTCAAATAACTTCCTAGTGGAAATACTAGGAGTGATTTTTAGCCAAATATAAAATCCCCCACTTGGAATATTCCATGTAGCTATATTAGAAAAATAAGTATTTAAAATTTCAATCATATAATCCCTTCTACATTTTAATTCACTCCTAACTAAAGTTAAGTCCTCTTCATACCCATTTTTAAGCCATTTATTTACTAAAAATTGTGAAATAGAACTTGAGCCGTAATCTGTTTGCATTTTAATGTCAGCAAGACGGTTGATAACAGGTTCGGGCCCAACAATCCAGCCAATCCGCAGGCCTGGACTGAATGTCTTAGATACACTTCCAATATAAAGTACACTACCTTGCTTATCATTTGCTTTTAGTGGTTTAGGCGGTGGTTGTTCAAACCACAAATCACCATAAACATCATCTTCAATTATAGGAAGAGAAGCTTTTTGACAGTCTTCCAAAAGTTGTTTTCTCCTTCTTTCAGACATTAGAGTGCCTGTTGGATTGTGGAACGATGGTATTGTATAGATTAAAGCAGGGTTGTGCTGTCGTTTTAAACGACCAATGGATGCATATTTGATCCCTTCCTCATCCATAGGGATACCGAATAAATTCATGCCGGCAGATTGAAAAACATGAATAGAATTAAGATATGAAGGTGATTCATGAAAAATAACTGAACCCCGTTGTAACAGACCGATTGAAATCAATTGTAAAGCTTGTAAACCGCCGGAAACAATCAATATAGATGAAGGCGAAGTTTCGATGCCCTTTCCTTTTAAATAATCACAAATTGTTTCCCTGAGGTGAATGCTCCCTTAAGGTCCTTCATACCCTAAAGATAGGTTACTTCTCATATCCATTTGCAACAGTTTTGTTAGTTGATTACAAGATAACAGTTCGGGGGAAAGTTCACCGGTTCCTAGTCGAATTATATGAGGATTTGTTTCAGCCTCATTAATTTTTTGTACGCTGTTATTATTGGGCTTATGAATACCAGAACGTACATAATCAATCCAATTAGGAGGAGGTGACGATGCTAGAACTCCCCAAGTATTATTTATTACTGTTGTACCACTTCCAACTTTCGATTCAATTAAACCATCTGCGGAAAGTTCTTCAAGAGCCATAATAATTGTACTTCGGTTAACATCAAACTGTTTTGCTAAGTTTCTTTGTGACGGTAACTTCATTCCAATAGACCATTCTCCATTCAAAATTTTCCTTTTTATGTAATTGTAGATTTGTAGATGTAAAGGTAATGATGAGGATTTTTTCGGCTTCCATTCTATATTACCCATCTTTCAACCCTCCTCGTATTTTTAATAATTATATGAAATGGTTGGCTATTTTTCCAACCAATTGGTTGGAGACAAACAGAGTAAATTCTCTTATTCTAAAATACGATGGGAGGGAAAAAGATGGAAGCCTTGGTTCATGGAATCATTTTAGCTTTTGGATTAATAATTCCTTTAGGAGTACGAAATATTTTTAATCAAGGAGCAACTCATAAAAGTTATGTCTGCATTTCCAGCTGTTATAACGGCTGGTATTTGTGATACGATTCTTATTTCATTGGCAGTAGCAGGTGTATCGATTATTATTTTTAAGTTTTGAATGGGTTCGTGTTTTATTATATACAATAGGATTTATTTTCTTAATATATATAGGTTGGCTAATGTGGAAGGATAGATCTGAACTGAACGATGCAGAAAATAAACAATTTTCTCCAAAAAGGCAAATTACGTTTGCTGCTTCCGTGTCCTTACTAAATCCACATGCCATTTTGGATACGATAGGGGTAATTGGGACGAACTCATTGCTCTATCAAAATCATGAAAAATGGATTTTTACAATTGCGTGTATTGTAGTTTCTTGGGTTTGGTTCTTTGCCTTAGCTATGCTGGGAAAAGAGTTGGCCGATTTAATAAAAATGGAACTATTCTAAAATGGATAAATAAAATTTCTGCGATATTAATTTGGTGCATTGCAATTTATATGGGAATAAAAATATTTTGAGCAAAGACCAGGAGAGATACTTGAAAGTGACGTAACGTAATCTTATATACTTATAGTCAGAATGAGGTGATAGGGAAATGATTTCAATTAAAGAATTAACAAAACAAACTGGAGTTTCTGTTCGAACAATGCGTTATTATGATGAAATAAATTTATTGCCTCCAGCTGGAAAAACAGAAGGTGGGCATCGATTATATAGTGAAAAGGAGATAAAAAAACTTCAGGAAATCCAATTTTTAAAATCTTTAGGATTTCGTTTAATCGAGATAAAGGAGATGTTATCTGATAAAAACTGGGATTGGGAGATCGGACTAAAAAATCAGTTAAACTATATTTTGCAAGAAAAACAAAGAATTATTCAAATAGAAAAAACGCTAAAAGGACTCTTAAACACCCTAAAAATTGAGAATTCGGTTGATTTGACATATATAAATAAATTAATTCAATTGTATCAGAGTAAAAATGAACAACAAAATATATTTCGTGATAAATATTTTCATCAAGGTGAAAGGAAATTACTTAACAAATTACCGAAAATGGACAGTGATGATCCGCACTCTCTTGAATGGATTTCCTATTTGGTTGATTTGAAAAAATTCAAACATAAGGGTGCTAATTCTCCAGAAATTCAGCAAATTATACATTGTATGTATGAAAAGGCAATAGATACATTTGGTGAAAATGATGATTTTTTTAATAAATTATGGGAAATACGTAAATCACCAGAAAAATCAACAAAGATGGGCTTTTATCCGATAGAACAGGATATATTAAATTTAATAGAAGAGGCATGGGATTTTTATGAAAATAAGCGACATTGAAGTTTCATCTGTAAAATTGTTCAAGGTAGAATAGATGGATTTTTATAAAAATTTATTTTTAGCATGATATTGTTAACGGGATGTAATTTTAATCAAGAAGAAGTTGTACACTCAATTGATCTTGATGGTATTGATACTATTTACATTGACCATGGAAGTGAAAATGTTCATCTAATCAGTGTAGAACAGTCAAATTTAGAAGTGTTACACTCAAATAAAAATATTGATGTATCCGAAAAGGCAAATGAAGTATCCATATCTATGGAGAAAAGGATCTTTAACATTGGTCCGAAAATTAATTTAAATAATCAACTCATAGTCAAGATTTCAAAAGATTTTACAGGAAAAGTTATTATTAATGGAACATCCGGAAATGTAACATCGGAAGACCTTGAAACAACAAATATCGAAGTAAATGAGAAAAGCGGGAATGTTACACTAGACTTCAAGGATTTCCATAGTGATGTAAATATTACAACATCGAGCGGAAACGTAGTTGTATCGTTGAATACGATACAACCGGACATTGAATTACAGACAAAGACAGCAAGTGGGTTACAAACAATTACTGTACCAATTGACATAGAAAAGCAAAATGATAAATCGATTGAAGGGAAAGCAAATGAAGGAATTTATTTTATTGGAATAAAAACAGCCTCGGGGAATATTTCTATACGATAATTGACGTACTTTTCCTATCCTATTAAGTGTTTTGTGTTTATTGTGTAAAAATCATTATTGTGAATATTTAGCCAATAATGCAAGAAAAGGATGATATAAAGTGAGTTTTGAATTTTTAATTCCGATAGGCATATTAGCTTTAGTGGACACATTGAGTCCGACAACGTTAAGTGTAACTGTTTATATGCTACTTATGGAAGAGGAGCGATTAATCAGAAGGTTATTTGCTTATCTGTTAACGGTTGGCATCTTTTATTTTACTGTAGGAATATTTTTAATGATGGGGGTTGGAAGTATTTTCCATAAGTTTCCGAGTTTCGATGAAAGTGTTATACTCAGTCAATTTATGTTTTATTTAGGTTTGGGGCTATTTATTGGGAGTTTTTTTGTACCAGCTAAATCCACCCCTAAAACATATAAACCGAAGTCGAAAAGTATGTTGGCCATGGTTATGCTTGGCTTAATGACTGGTTTAATTGAAGTCGGGACAGCATTACCTTATTTTGCGGCTATCGGCATCATGACAACAGTCAAATTAAATCCATTTCAATGGATTCCCATACTAGCAGGTTATAACTTCATTATGGTACTTCCACCGCTCATTCTTATTGGAATACATTTATTATTTAAACAATGGCTTCGGGAACCATTAATGAAAATAAAATTGAGGTTAGAGAAAAACCAGGGAGCAACATTGTCGTGGATTATGGCTATTGTTGGTTTAATTATTTTGATAAATAGTTGATGATTAAAAGATTGGAATGAATATTTTATTAAAAGAATAATAGTTTTATGAGAACAAGAAATCCTTCACTTTGAAGTAGCAAAAAAACGAAAATGATAAATAATAATATTCCTTTGAGACATATGTCTGTTCTGGCAAGTAGCAATCAATATAAACTATATGGAAAGTGCTACTTATTTTTGCAGGGTTTTAGACGATACAGATAGGGATACACATGACGGTTAGAGGATAGTTCTTTAAATTTCTTCAAGATTTATTATCACAGACATCATGAAATCCAAAGGGATTTCTGTCTTTCCGATTAAATTTATAGTTGAAGTTCATTGATAAGAAAAAGTGATTTTTCCTAATAAATATTTCCTGTTTTTTTAGAAAAATATGGTT
Organism: Bacillus andreraoultii; assembly: GCF_001244735.1. Classification (GTDB taxonomy): domain Bacteria; phylum Bacillota; class Bacilli; order Bacillales; family Caldibacillaceae; genus Caldifermentibacillus; species Caldifermentibacillus andreraoultii. The sequence continues at coordinate 290,768 of NZ_LN868935.1, read as the reverse complement.
ATAAAACTTAAAGGTGAGAATAGCTCCCGTAAATACTTGACAGATTCTGTTGCAGTTATTCATTTCCTTTTTTTAATTTTTTATAGTATAATACAGTCAAATATTTTTAACCGTTTTAGTTTATTTTACAAAGGGTGGTTATTAAAGAGATGAAAAATAATTTGATTATTGATGATTTTAATCAGTTAAAAGCATTAAGTGATCCGTTACGTGCCGAAATGATGATGCATTTGGTGATGCGTGCTTATACTGGTCAACAACTTTCTGAGATTTTGTCAATCGCACGCGGGAAGATCCATTACCACCTAAAGGAATTGGAGAAAAATGGGTTAGTCCAAATCGTAAAAACGGAAGAAAAAAATGGTATTGTACAGAAGTTTTACCAAGCAGTGGCGGCTGATTTCCAAATTTCTGAAAAACTTCTTCCGAGAAAAAAGGAAATAAGAGATACAACCAAACAATTAATGTATGGAATTCTAGAACGTGCCAAACAAGAAATTAGGGAAGCTCCCGCCGAATCCTTCGAAACAAGAGAACCGAATGAAAAACCATTGGAACGACGTTTTATTTCTTCTACTTGGGAACTGGAGGCAACGGAAGAGCAATTTACACAATGGAAAATAAAGTATTATGCTCTTTTAAAAGAGTTACACCATATGGGCCTACAATCAAAGGGTAAGAAAAATAAATATTATATTACTACCGTTGGTTTTCAAACGGATGAGAAAGAATAAGGGGAAAGAGTTGGATGGATATTTTTAAGAACAGAAATTATTTATTTTTATTAATCGGTAGGGTTGTAACAAATATTGGGGACAGTTTGTATTATGTCACTACAATGTGGCTCGTTTATAAGCTGGGTGGAAATGCATTTTACACAGGACTTGCGGGATTTCTAACGCTTTTGCCTTCCTCATTACAGTTTATTACCGGTCCTTTTGTAGATCAATGGCAAGTAAAAAAAACGTTAATCGTTACCCAACTACTTCAAACATTATTGATTTTCTTAATTCCAATCACATACTATTTTGACTTGTTAACAGTTCAGCTTGTATTAATCATTATGCCAATCGCTTCATTTATTCAGCAATTCGCTTATCCATCACAAACAAAGGCATTACCTATCATTTTAGAAAAAAAGCACTTAATTAAAGGTAATTCTTATTTTGCTTTTGCCTATCAGGGAATTGATCTAGTGTTTAATGCTATTTCAGGTATTCTTGTCACTTTTTTTGGAGTAGTTTTGTTATATCTAGCCGATTCCATTATTTTTGCGATGGCAGCAATATTGTTTAGTTAGATACAATTGCCTAGAAAGGTTGAACAAAAAGATAGCAGAACTGGAAAACAGAAGATTTTGCAATATATTACTGACTTAAAGGAAGGATTTCGTGTTGTTTATCGTTCATTAATTGCTGTATTTTTAATTGGTTCGATTGTTGCAAATTTTTGTATCGGGGCTGCTATGGCAATTTTGCCATCCCTTGCAGATGTACGGGGAGGTCCGATGTTTTACGGTTTTTATTTGGCAGCTATGTCTGTTGGTGGATTAGTTGGTGCATTATGCGGATCGTGGATGGGAAGATTTCGGTTAGGTATTTTTGTAACAATATCCTTTTGTTTTAGTGCACTATTGTGGATCCTTGCAGCAATATTTCCGATTACATCTATCGCTATAGTATGTTTTGCTCTTGCATGGATTCCCATTGGTGGTACAAATGTCATTTTTGCAACAACGTTACAAACCGTAGTTCCACACGAACTCTTGGGGCGTATAAATACAGTATCTGGTAGTATGAGTGCGATTGCTATGCCAATTGGTTCCATAGTTGGTGGTTATGTTGCTAGTGTAACCAGTAGTACTCTAACATTTTCTTTTGCAGGGTTAGGATTTCTATTTGTTTCTATCGTTTGGCTTTTACATTCACGCTTAAGAAGATTACCGAAGTTAGCAATGCTTACAGGAGATTTAATGGGAATTCACATAAATAAGCCTTCATTGACGGCGGAAGGTAAAGATTACTAACTGACATAACCGAACGATCTTTCTCCTTCAGTGGATTCTACTAATCGATTGGTCTCCCCTGTACTGGAATGAGTAATAGAATAGATAGAGGTAGCAAGTACCATATGATATTTATACGTCATTTATCGCTTCGTGGGGAGTTTATTCTGTTTAAACACCACATAGGCATTTGAATTCCTTTTTATGCTATATACAACATCTTTTTTGTCCTCAATTAGTTATTAAATATAAAATTCTGGTTGCTTGCTCCTTGAACCCAATTAAATTAGCCTATTGGTAACAGAACGCCCTTCATCAATATCTGGGATACATTCAAAGAATGTATCCCCATACCCATTACATTTTTAACGAAGATGCCAACTCGTTTAGCATGCATCGGCAAATCAAAGAATAATTGTTCCTTTTTACCATGCTTATATAGATTAGCAACTGTACCACATTTTGGGCAATAAGAAGGAGATGGCAATGTAGTTTCAACTAAGAACCTATAATCATATTCACTCTCCTTCATATCAAGAATCTTAAAACTTGGTAGATTGAGCATATTAATTGTCATTATTCCATTTCCCTTTGTTTTATTGAGCATTTAATAAGAAAATCATATGAATTGCACTTAAATAAGAAAGGCATTACTTAGCTATCGCAGTAATGCCTTCATTAGTACAAACAGGTTATTTAGAAAACAGTCCACAATTGCTTAGTATTTCATCTGTGCCAAGTAAGGTAGCTTCTACTATCCCCACATTATTGGTTTCCATGAAAGATTGTACTGCTTGGTAGCCTACTGCATAACCAGCAAATGGTGATAAGCCAACAGGTTGATAGCCTTGTTCTTTTGCAATGGTATCACCAAACATATAACTGCTGACCTCAGCAAACCCTTTAATATCTAAAGCATCCTTTATAACTTCTTTTGAATACTCCAAGTCCTCTTTATCAAAAGATGTAACCCAAGGTCCTAAAAGATCTTCTCCATAAAGTTCTTTTGCAAATGACTCAGCTAAACCCTCTATAATTAAGTAATCACCAACGGTAACGTCTCCATGATCCCAATCAAAATATGAAAAACGGATATTATGATGGAATTCATGTGCAATTACAGCAGGAATCCTTGGAATATTATAGGAGTTTGGGTAAATAGATACTTGAATAAACCCTGGAATTCCTCCAAAACCACAATAACCTTTTTGTAATTCGAGCTTCTTCGGGTCAGCTATATACATACCAAATCTCAATTCATCAGCATTAATATTTATATTATTTTTTTCAATAAAATTAATACAATGATTTAAAGTGCTATGTGCTGTTTGAAGAGCCTGAATTTCTTTTAAACTTTCTAATGCTTGTCTTCCAATTTGAGTATCTGATACATTAAGATAACCAAGCATATTTGTAGCCATTATTACATCATACCCATTAGGTTGCTTAGCCTTTAATGGAACATTAATCATATTCCACATCTTTTCAAAGGGCTTCATCATTGAGTACCGATAAAAATTTTCTTTATCTTCTTCCATTGAAAACAATTTTTCGTATTGTTCAATGGTATCCTCAATTATTATTTTCATTGCTACCACCTCTTATTTGATTATTCGTAAAGACCTTCATCGCCTCAATCATGAGTTTTGCTAAACCCTCACCATACTGATCTATATTTTTTGTGAAACGTTCATCATTAATATAGAGTTGACCTAATCCATAAAAGGTATCAAGGGAGTAGTTACTAAAGTTTTTATTTAAAAAGTCATACCATTCTTTAATTGTTGGTTGTACCTTTTAGGATTTGGGGCATTGATCACGAAGCCATGCAAGTTTATTGAAGATCATATCCCATCTATAAGGTAAATCATTTTGTTCATCTTGGACAATCCTTTAGTTTTGTGTATATCTCATCGATAGATTTATTTCCCCAACGAAGGCGAGCTTCTTCTTCAAATTGGTTGAATTCAACATTAATTCCCTCAAACCTCTCTTCATTCGTCATTTGTATTTCTCCCGCCATATGTTTAATCGTCTTATCAATGGTTTCAATCATTTTATCGACTTTATTTCGTTTCTCAATCAACATTTTTCGTTGTAAAATCAATGCTTCTTGTCGGTTAAATGAGGGGCTGTTAATAATCTTTTTAATTTCCTTTAAGGTGAATCCAAGTTCTTTGAAAAATAAAATTTGTTGTAATGTTTCAAGGTTTTCTTCTGAATAGAGCCGATAACCAGAATCAGTGATTTCTTTTGGGGACAACAATCCAATCTGATCATAATGATGAAGTGTACGAATACTAACACCAACCAATTCTGCCACTTCTTTTACCTTCATATCCATCACTTTGCGCCTCCTTCAATTACTACTATAAAGTATTACGTTACGTTAAAGTCAATAGAATGAAGATACTTTATGAAAAGGGATTTTGTATTGAAATATTGGGATGAAGTAACAGACCACGTGATAACAGGAAACTATGGTGTCGATTTTTCCACACTTATTAAGAAATTGGAAAAGGGAGACTTATAAGCCCTTTTCCACCACAAAATCCGAATACCCATTTTTTTGAAATATACCCATTCCCTTACATACGCCTATACTGATTAATATTAATCAGCCCCAATTTAGCCCCAAATACGTTCATTTTCATGCTTTAGCCTAAAAAATCAAGAAAAGTAAAAAAGCCTCGAATCCTTGATAAAACAAGGTCTCTAAGGCTTTTAATACGGTGCTTTGCAAAGCAATTTCCCTAACGTGAGTAATCAAAAAGTTAATTTGGATGATATTCACCATCTAGAAAATAATACAAGAACGTACTACAAAGAGCGATACATAAAGGAAAATGACTTGGAACAAAAATTAATTGTCACCTATTCACCTCTACCAACGGTACCAATCGTCCATTCGGGAAAAACAAATTGAACGAGTGATTTTAAAAAAGTATTTGGACCATTCTAAAATAATTTTCTTTTTGAAAAGAAGATTAGTCTTTCATAAATCTTCTGGCAACCATAAATTGAACGATTGGAAATATGATAACTCCAATACAAAATGCAGAAAGCAAAAAGATACTGCCTAAATCAGATTCATTTATTTGACTGTATACAAACCAAAGAACAAATAGAAAAGCTATTAGAATATAGTAACTTATCTTTCCACTTATATTCTTAATTTGTTGGCCCATTTCATCTTCTTCAGCTTTTGAATCATCGCCCCATGTTGCTGAATAAAAGAATGTTAAAATAACAACAATCCATAGCAGAATATCAGGTGCTGGATTTTCACTATCATTTAAAAAATCTATAATATATAACCCTAAAAATAAAAGGGTGATAACACTTAAAACAATGCCAGTTAATACTTTTAGTTTTTTATTTCTCATTAGAATCCTCCTCGCTTTTGCTTTCTGCCAACTGAAATTGAAACAGCTCATCCACTGTTATATCTAGGATAGCTGCGATTTTAAATGCAAGAACAAGACTTGGATCATACTTATTATTTTCAATAGCATTTATTGTTTGTCTGGACACATCACATTTATTAGCAAGAAGTTCTTGTGACATTTTCTGTGTTTTACGTAATTCCCTGATACGATTTAACATTAGATGCCCGTTCCTCCCACTATCCTTGCACCACTGGTAATAAAATGGAAAAATATCAAAATTCACCAAAAATATTTACAAATAAAAGAAAAACTCCTATTGTAGAAGAAAGACCATACATGTTCCTAATCTTCTACAAAGGAGCTAAAAATGAGTAAGAAAAGTATAGGTCATAAAAAGGTAATTTGTCAATGTTTATCGATTTTACCTACCGACGAATTTGCTTGTCCATTACTAAACTATGATTATGATAAGCTCTCGGTAGATTCACTTTTAAAGATATTTGTGGCTGCTCAAATTGGCAAATGGGAATCCTATGCGGATATTGAAGAAAAGATACGGTCGGATAAGAAACTCCGCGAAGCTTTGAATTTACCAAGTATTAGTGGATCCCAACTCTCAAGAAGAATTAATGAATTACCCACAGAAATAGCACAGAGTTTTTTTCTAAAAGTTGTTTATATACTTAGGGATTTAACAAAGAATTATAAAGGAATTGATTCAACAATAGGCAAATTAAGTATTGTAGATTCTACTCATATAAAACTTCCCCCTCAACTATGTGACTGGGCTTATGTCACAAAAGGGTGGAATGTTGTAAAGATGCATACTAGACTAGTTGTCTTGTCAGAAAATGTATCATTTCCAGATAAAATACTACCTTCTACCGGAAATGTTAGTGATTTTGAGAGTACAGATGTACTAATTGAAAAATCAGATACGACCTATGTAATGGATCGCGGATATCCATCAAATAAAAATCTTAATGACTGGCTCGAACAAGAGATTCATTTTGTTGTTCGGCTATCAAAAAACTTTAAATTTGTTGCAAGAGAAAATTACAACATTACTAACTCAGTGGTACAGAAAGATTGTAAGATTCTCGTTTATCCTAGTAAACGCCCGGCGCGTCTAGTTGAGTTTATCGATGAGGATGGGAAATTATATCGCTTATTAACGACTCGATTTGATTTAACCGCTGATGAGATAATGGACATTTACCGGTATCGTTGGATGATTGAAACGTTTTTCAAATGGATAAAGCAACATTTAAGGATAATTAAGATTTGGAGTACGAAACCACAAGGTATGTGGAATCAAATGTTTATTGCCTTAGCTGCCTATTGTTTATCACTAATTGTGCAAATTAAATCTAAAACAAAAAAGACTTTATGGGGGGTTCTTAGAGCGTTAAGAACGTATATGTTTAAAACGTGGGCTTCATTCCTAAAAGAACTACATCCGAAAAAAATGAAAACTTCGAAAGGACGACAAAAAATACCTATAGTGAAGGAAAAGCAGGATATCTTTGTGGGGACTATTGCCAGAATTAAGCCGCAAAAAAGAAAATAGGTAAACTTTTATTTTTTTTAATTATAAACTGGAAAAAAATGGGAACAAGGTCTTTCTGGAACCCTGTTCTCATTTTTAAATTTATTTAATACATACAGTTTCCATTTTTTACTATTTCTAGGTTTTTTTTTACAGTGGTGCAATTGTAATGCGTTCCTCCCTCCTATTTGTCAAACATATTTTACATTTTTAATTATATTATGCAGCAAACAAAATGTCAAACATCTTATACATATAGTGATTGTAAGATAAATGAAACCTTGATCAGAGGAGAAATTTTGAAACATTAATACAGCTAGGATGTTGTTTAATAAGCGTCTCTTTTCTTTTTAAACTATAGCGTGATACTTTAACAATCGGGTCAGATTCCGGAGTAATAACGAATTTCCTAACAAAGGATATATAACAAAACACCTCCCGAACATTCGAGAGATGTTTCGCTCTTATTTGTTTACAATGCGATTGTACGTATTAACTGTTAATACGTAATAGACTGCATAGATGATAACAAAAAAGACTATAGCCGTTAGAATAGGGACAATGAGATTGATTCCAATGAGATTAGACATAAAGTTGCTGGTAAAGTACAATGTCACACAACTGTGCAATATTCCTACGGTTAGTGGCAATCCAAACACAAATAATGACTGCCTTTTGATTGATTTACGTATATCCTTTTTATTGACACCGATTTTTCTAAGGATTTCATACTGTCCTTTCGCCTCATTCGCTTCTGTTAACTGTTTGAAATAAATGATACTTCCACTTGCCGCTAAAAATACAAGCCCCAAAAAACCAAAAATAAAGAGAGTAATTGCGTTTCCTTCTTTACCTTGCTTATACTCAGTATAAAATGATGAAGAAACTTGAAAATCGTTTCCAACCAGTTTATTTACTTTCCTTGAAGTGTCTTGTGCCGTTACTTCATTTTCCACTTCATACACTTTATAAGTTAATGGTGCCTCTTTTTTGGCTATCTTGGCAAACATTTCGTTACTGACTACGAGAAAGAAATCGGGATAATCGAAAGGTAGCACATTACTTTCAACCATATGGACAAATGGCAGTTCGCTGCTTCCTTGAGGCAATTGAATCGTTATATTTTCTCCTTTAAAAACCGACTTCGTATATTCAGTAAACCTTGGCTGGATTACTGCTGCTTGATTTCCTGATAGTGAGACTGTTTCATCCTTATTTAAAGCATTAGCTACTTTATTAAATGTACTTTCTGAGATTAATTTCACAGGATTTATGTCATAATCCAGTTGAAATGAGAGTATTCCTTTTACCTGAATGACGGGTATGTCTAGTTTGGCTTTTATTGGATGTCGATGATCTGCTTTTATTATTCTCTCCACCTGCGAATCAAATTCTGGACCTTTTGACAAATGCGAATAGCTGAACGGAACAACTTCCTCAGCTCTTTTTTCGTTGCTGTAATACCCACTGTAAGTTGCACCTAAGAAACAGATCGTTGCAGAACTCAACAATGCAATGACTGTAAAGGTACGTGCATTCCCTCTAATACGAAACAGTAAGCGAGATGTTTCAATTATTCTAGTTCCTCTGTAATAACGCGACTTATTTTTTTGTGATAATCTTAATAAATAGACCGTTACAGATCGAAAAAATAAATGGGTGCCAATGACGAGAGCAACAAAAGCAATACCATAATTTTTCATTAAATATTCCGTAGTAAATTCGTCAGGAAATGGTTTTAATATCAGCCAGTAACTAACGACAAGCAATATAACTCCGATAACAGCCGATATAAGTGAAACCTTTGGAATTTGTTCACCTTTTTTCTCATCATAGAATAATTCGATTAATGTAAAACGATAAATCAAACGGTAACCTTGAACGGAAGTGAATAAAATAATGACCATAAAGACTATGACTGTTTGGGTAATCGCTAGAATGGAAATACCGAAGTCCACCTCGGCAATTGAACCCATAAGTTTTATTAAAATCATTGCAAATAATTTGGAAAGTAAGGTTCCAAGAATAATTCCAATAACTATTGCAATGATTCCCATAATCAAATTTTCATAAAATAACATTTTTGCAATGGTTTTCTTGCGTAAACCAAGTATGGCGTACAATCCGACTTCTTTCTTCCTTTTTCTTGTGAAGAATGAATTGGAGTACAAAATAAAGATTGCTACGAATAAAATTAAGATAATTGATGATACCCCAAACATGAAACTCATTGTATCCGACAATTCAATGCTTTCCTGAATTTTTTCGCTATATTGCAAGGAAGTGAACGTATAATAAATAACCATGCTGAAGACGAGTGTAACAAAATAGACAAAATAATTATTGAAATTACCTTTAATATTTTTCCTTGCTAAACTAAATAACGTCATTTGCTCCACCCCCCAGTGCGGATAGAACATCCAACACCTTGTTGAAAAATTCTTTGCGGGATCTTTTCCCTTTTACAAGTTCTGTGAAGATTTTACCGTCTTTAATAAATAGGACGCGATTACAATAACTTGCCGCATAAGCATCATGGGTAACCATTAAAATTGTTGCCTTGTCTTGTTCATTAAGATCCTTTAAACTTTCTAATAAGTCTGTTGCTGATTTCGAATCCAACGCACCTGTTGGTTCATCTGCCAATATTAGGTTTGGCTTTGAAATAATCGCGCGTGATGCTGCCGTACGTTGCTTTTGTCCCCCAGAAATTTGGTACGGGTACTTATTTAAAATGTCGCGAATGCCAAACTTATCTGCCACTTCATCTGCTCTTCGTTCCAATTCCTCAACGTTCAATTTTGCCAAGGCTAACGGCAAGATAATATTTTCTTTCACAGTTAGAGTATCTAATAAATTATAGTCTTGGAAAAGGAAACCAAGTTTGTCACGGCGAAAGGCAGATAATTGCTCTTCATTCATCTTTGTCAAATTGATTCCATCAACCACGATGTCACCAGCAGTCGGCTCGTCAATTGTTGCCAATATATTTAGTAAAGTTGATTTACCAGAACCCGAGGGACCCATAATACCGACGAATTCACCTTCCATGACGGTTAAGTCTATATCCTCCAAAGCTGAAAATACATTTCCCTTTGCACCATAGACTTTTTTTATTTGTTTTGCTTCGACAATAGTTTTCATATTTAAATCCTCCATTCAGAATAGTTTTGTTTTATGTTTTTATTTTACATTAGTTGCCCTTTATATAAACTTACAGCTTGATCTCGTAACCTTACATTTTCGTCACATTGATAAAAAATATATTAAACACGATGTTTTCTTTGTATGTTGGTCGATATTCAATTAATATGATGTTACAGAAGGATAATTGTTTGGAGGGAAAAGGAATGAAAATCATGATTGTGGAAGATGATTCGACCATTCGTGATATGGTAGGGGAAACATTAGAAAAGTGGGGTTTTGAAACCGTTAAGATCGAAGACTTTGACCAAATCATGCAGGTATTTCTTAATCATGATCCTCACCTAGTCATCATGGATATCAATTTGCCATCGTTTGACGGATTTTACTGGTGTAATAAAATCAGAGAAATTTCAAAGGTCCCTATGATCTTTCTCTCTTCCCGTGATACACCAATGGATATAGTGATGTCGATGAACATGGGAGGAGATGATTATATTCAAAAACCTTTCCATATGGATGTATTGATTGCAAAAATTAATGCACTCCTTCGCAGAACGTATTCCTATATGGAAACACAGTCTCAGACAATGGAACATGATGGAATTATATTAAATCTTGAAAGCGGAGAGGTCTTACATGGAGATCGAAAATTGGAACTCACGAAAACAGAATTTCTTATTTTAAAAATTCTTATGAAAAATAAAGGAAGCATCGTCAGTCGTACGAAAATGATGCGTAGCCTTTGGAAGAATGAAAATTTCGTGGAAGAAAATACATTGACGGTTAATATTGCTCGCCTGCGTAAAAAACTTGTTGAACTTGGAAAAGAACACTTTATTACAACTAAGAAAGGACAAGGTTATATAATTCAATGAATTTCTTTCATTACTTAAAAGATAAACGGAATTTCTTTATATTAAACATGATCATTATGTTCTTTGTTTCTTTGATGATGATTGTGAGCACAGATTCCAGAAACGCTGTAAGTAATATCGTATATACCAATATGGTTATCTTTTTTATTGTAGCTATATACGTAATCATCGAATACTATTACAATAGAGAATTTTATCGGGAATTAAATGATTTGGTTGAAAGTAATCATGAAGAATTTCTCGCAACTCTGCCTAAACCGCGAAACGATGAACAACTGTTATATCTTGAGTTATTAAAAAAAGTAAATAGTGTGCATGGCGATCAATTACAAAAGTTGTATAACGAAAAACGCGATCATCAAGACTTTATTACATCTTGGATTCATGAAGTCAAGGTTCCGATTGCGGCAGGTCGCTTGCTTATGGAAAACAGTAATGGAAGAACTGTTGAATACCTTGTGGACAAGTTTGAAGATGAGTTGGATAGAATAGAAAATTACGTAGAGCAGGCTCTTTATTATTCTCGCATCGATTCTTTTTCCAAAGATTATTTTATTTCCGAGGTAGTGTTGGATCAAGTCGTTAAAAACAGTGTAAAGAAATATGCTAAATCCTTTATTAACAAGCAAATTCGTTTTCATATGGACAATATTGAACAGGTTGTCCATACCGACAGTAAATGGCTTGGTTTTATTATCGATCAAGTTTTTTCAAATTCTTTAAAATATACAGGTGAAGGCGGTGAAATCTCCGTACAATTTGAGGAAGATCGAAAAGAAAAGCGGCTACAGATTCAAGATACAGGCATTGGAATTAAGCCAGAGGATATCAGCCGCGTATTTGAAAAAGGATTTACAGGATTTATTGGGAGAAGTCATGCCAAATCTACCGGTTTAGGTCTCTACCTTGCAAAAGAAATGGCTCTTAAATTAGGCCATGACCTTTCCATTCATTCAGAAGATGGGAAATATACGAAGGTCATCATCCACTTTCCAAAAATCAGAAATTATTATCATCTATAAGTATAATGGTGGGGTTAAAGAAATTGGTTAATCGGAAAATAAGTATCAAATTAAAGGTGTTCAAGTAGAATAATGTTTTTCGTAAGGCTTAATAAATATTAAATAATATAGTCAATAGTAAGTGAATTAGGGTAACAAAAGGTTAACGCAATCAAAAATAAGGTAATAAAAGACGTAAAAAATATTCATTTATCTGGAGCTAGAATGGAAGAAGACCGGCGGATTTTTTGTTTATAAGAGCTATTAAATTAAATAAGGTTTAGTGAATTGTTTCCAACAGTAGATGTCGATAGTAGGGTCGATCTTAATTTAAAAACAATAAGTGAACTGAAACTATAGACTTAATACGTAGTTTAAATCAATATTACATTAATAAAAAAGGAGCATTCAATTGGATTCGTCGAAATTCAGTATTAGTCGGTTACTTTTGTATTTTATACCCGTTTCATTATTTCTCTTTGTATTCGGTAATGTTTGACATATTTGATAGAAATTCTAGGTATGGTTCGCAAATAGGTATGCTTTTACAAGGTACTCTATATGTTTAAAAGTAAAAATCCATCCATGTCTAAAAATAGGATTGAAGGGTGTAAATTCACGATCTAAATTGATCGTGGTAATTACGTTACCTTTTACATTACTTGTATCAGGTATTTTAACAGTTTTTTTATTTATTGGCATTGAAAATGTCAGGTTAAACTTAACAGCAAGTGTTTTAACTACAGTTTTAATCAATACAGTGACAGCATTTATCTATGAGGCATTTCCAGAGGAAGTCTTTATTCATGGATTAATATTTGAAGAGTTACATAAGAAATTTCGTTTCATCATCTAGCTGATTTACAACCATTAATTTTCATCTGTGTGCCGATTATGGAGATGGCATTGGAGCCAATATTCTTTAGTGAGCTAATTGAAATTACTATAGTTTATTTTATATTGCTCTTCACTTTTTGAATTGCTTTACAGCTATATAGAAAGTATGCAGGAACACTATGGATGAGTATTATCTTTCATATTATTTATCTTGAAGTTGCTAGATATATTTCCATGGGTGCGATGTATGATCCGGATTTTACTCTTTTGGAGTTTGATAAGACATTTGAAGGATTGATGACGTTATACTTGTTATTTCTGTTTATAGTGGTATTTAGTGTGGTTATGTTGACAGTATTATTACTAATTGATAAAAAAATGAGTAATTGAAAATAGCTATAACAGGTTTTTATTATTTTTTGATCGAACTTTTCAAAAATGGTTCTATTAATACCACGATAAATCAAAGTTATATGTCCTCTTTTTATCTCCAGTTCCAAGTATGGGAAATATTATCCATGGTTTCAACATGCATATGCTATGACTTTTGAAAATCGACTGAGGCTCAAATACTTTATTTAAGATTTTTATTTGGTTATATTTTTATGTTCTTACTATTTTATTTAGCTGGACCTTTCAAGTTTCATTACGTTTAACAGATAAGAAATGATTTTAAAAAAACTTTATTTTTGTATTATTCATTATTATGTTCGATTAGTTTTTATGTGAATTGTAATAAAATAGAGTTTGACATTTAAAGTATTTCTTGTTTTGGTTCTTAATAATAAAAATGATTCTACCTAACTGTTAATATTCAGTTGGGTTATTTTTTAAAACTTTTTCTCTGATTTTTGGCATTTTACAAAAAATTGTTGAAGATAATGAAAGGGGAAATCATCACACATCTTTACAGTTTCGAAGGGAGATGAGTGTATGGAGCCTTCTCGTACTGAACGACAGAAACAGCTATCTAAGGGGATAACATTTTCAATTTTAACACTGCAAGAAGAAAATCAGCTCTATACCTTAGACATACACTACGAGGGAGAAGGAATAGAAGAACAATCAAGTAGCTGGTAAGAGAACTACTCCTACACTTCTTGCAAAAGCGATGCATAGCTTGCCAGTTTAGAAGCGTATTATCATCCTACTATACTACTTTTTTAATCTTTCTGATGTAAAAATTGATCAATTGTTCAACATTCCACGTTAGTACTGTACAGTATAGGCGAACGAGTTCTTTTAAACCGTTAAGACGCTTTTTTGAGAAGCATGCAGATGAATGGGATGAATAATTCTAATATTGAAAACAACGAGCGTGGTTTATTGCCGTACCCAATTATTTTAGCTGCAAATAAGGGTGAGCCAGAAGCAATGAAAGTAGTTGTCCTGCATTATGGAAGCTATATGACAAGCCTATCCATGCGTAAGCTCCGTGATGAACAAGGAAACACTTATTGGGGCATCGATGAAGATACACGTGATCGCTTACGAGCGAAGCTTATGCAATCTGTTTTAGCTTTCAAAATTTGAATACAGAATGGTTAGGTTTTCCCTTTCATTAATCATATATTTGTTCTTTGACAAAGAAAGCACGGAAGATAACGCCGTGCAGTATAAACAAAAAATCAGATACGTTCTACTGATGATGAGCCACTTGATTCATACGCCATGACTTTCGTTAGGAACGAGCGATAATTTGTGAATCTAATGTAATTGTGGTGGATTGCTGGCGATAACCCATCAGTAAAGATAATGATATTCCCCTACCGTCATGGTTCGAGCGTTCAAAGCGTCGCAAGCTATGAGTAGGGCTGGAAGAAATACTTGCAGGGGTGAAATTCCCGTGGAGCTGTACCAACAGCCGTCTGATTTTTTAATAGATTAGGTAAGGGGGCGTTTTTTTGAAACAGAATTTGATTCTATATAGTATGCAAATTGCTATGTTAAAACAACTGCTAACCCGTAAACTAATTTCAGATAAAGAATATTATATTGTAAAAAACAAATTAATGAAAGAGTATGGTATTGTTTCTGACATTACAAGCTGAATTGTGTTCCTAGCGATGCTATAATACAAAGTATATAAGGAACACAAAAGGAGGAGCTATTATGTCAGGAGTTGAAGTGATTAGGGCAAATAGTAACTTGGCTAACCAAAAACGTGGAAGAGAAATTGAACGGCTTCGGGTTGCAGCGTATTGTAGAGTTAGTACAGATTCAGAAGACCAGTTAAACAGTTATAAGTCACAAGTTGCATATTATTCGGATTTAATCAAGAAAAATATGGAATGGGTATTAGCTGATATATATGCTGACGAAGCAATTACTGGAACACAGGTAACAAAGCGGGAAGATTTCCAGCGATTGATTAATGACTGTATGAATGGAGATATTGATATGGTCATTACAAAATCAATTTCCAGATTTGCAAGAAATACATTGGATACGTTGAAATATGTCCGTATGCTAAAGGAAAGAGATATAGCTGTTTATTTTGAAGATGAAAAAATTAACACGCTTACAATGGATGGTGAATTGTGTTGAGTTCAGTAGCACAACAAGAAGTTGAGAATATATCTTCTAATGTAAAAAAAGGATTAAAGATGAAAATGAAACGAGGTGAATTAGTCGGTTTTCAAGGCTGTCTCGGTTATGATTATCACCCAGAAGATAAGAGTATAACTGTAAACGAGAAAGAAGCAGAAATTGTTCGTTATATATTCCACAGGTATGTTGAAGGAGCCGGGGGCAGTATCATTGCAAGAGAACTTGAGAATTTAGGCTATAAAACTAAAAGAGGTACTCCAACATGGGCTGAATCGACGGTACTTGGAATTATTAAGAATGAAAAATATAAAGGCGATCTTTTAATGGGAAAAACTTTCACATTGGATCCTATTTCGAAACGTCAATTGGAAAATTTTGGGGAAGAAGATCAATATTATTTAAGAAATCACCATGAACCCATTGTCAGTGCTGAAATATTTGATAAAGTGCAGGAGATCAGATTAAGACGAAGTAGGGGAAGAAATACGGTAGAAAAAAATGGTGGTAAACGTGAAAAATTCAGTCGTAAATATGCTTTTAGCTGCATGATTGATTGTGCTTATTGTGGCAGTACATTAACAAGACGTAGATGGCATAGTGGAACTAAATATGGCAAGACAATTTGGCAATGTGTTACGAGTACGAAGAAAGGTAAGAAGTTTTGTCCAGATAGTAAAGGAATACCAGAAGAAGCCATTGAAAAGGCCTTTTTGGAAAGTTACCGTATTATGTGTAATAATAACAAAGATGTTTTAGATGGGTTTTTGCAACGAATGGAAGAGGCTTTAAGTGCCAGTACGATTCAAAAAGAACTTTCTAAAATAGAAAAGGAAGTTCAAGGGTTAGAAAACAAAAAGAATAAGTTAGTAGACATGAGATTAGAGGATATTATCGACAAAGAAACGTATGAAGAAAAATATAATGAACTAATGCAGAAGATAAATGAAAAAGTTCAAGAAAGAGAAAAATCGCTGTCAAATTTAGAAGAAGAAAAAGATATTAAAAAACGGTTATTAGCCTTCAAAAAAGTGTTAGAACAAAATGAGGTTATCGATACTTTTGATCGTTATGTATTTGAAAGTGTAGTTGAAAAAGTAATCGTTGGTGGAATAGATGAAGATGGAAATAAAGATCCTGCCATGATTACTTTTGTATATAAAACAGGACTAAGTAACAGTCTTGATGGTGAAAAATTTAAACCTGCTAGAAGAAACGCAAAAAAAGATAACACAAATGCATCTAATGAATTGTGTTCACATACAGGCAACGAGGACAATAAATTGTATCCACATAGTAGTGACGACACATGTTGAGTGTGTTGTGCAGATGATTTTAAAATGAAAAATGAGGCAAGATAAGGTATTTCTCTTGCCTTTATGCAACTTTTGATGTGGCAGATCGGTAATGAATAATTGGTGTGCTGTCCTTTTTTACTTCGATTCGATTAATCAGTCGAAGAAGAAAATCCATTGTCAGGTCATCGAAGTTAAGGAAGTGGAGTAAGTAATTCCTTTTTTAGTTTTTCAATGGCTTCAAACACATCTTCACTTTCTATAAATGTAAAAAGTTCATTTTTCTTTTCCATAAATTCAGTGATTTCATCGTTAGTGGCTTCAATACTCTTCTCATACTCTTCATAGGTAATGATTCCATCAGCTAATAGGTTAATGGTCATCTTTTTTCTGTTTTTTTAAATATCAATCTGCATGTTAACCCCTTATCAATTTTCTTTTGAGAATCTGTTCTTGAGCTTCTAGTTTTTCTATCCATCTGCTTAATACATTGTTCTTTATTGATTTGTTAAGCTAAAGTTTGAATGTCATTTAGCATTGTTTCTTTAAGAATATCCTCTTTTATCGTGTAGGAGGTGCAAGCCTTTTTGCCATGATGTGCATTCCTTAATAGCCTTTTATAACACTTTCAATTATTAATGTATGGAATAATTAAATCTTGAATGTATTCTTTATAAAAGTAATCAGTTGTTCGCTAAATTCAAAGTAGTCGAAATTAAAAATAAATTAGTAGGACCGTATAATAAATAAAAATAGTATATATAGGATTAGGGGGAGATGGAGGGGTGTGGCTGAAAAATCCACATGATAAATTTTTTAAAGAGCCCTTTGGAGATGTGACGGTCACGAAGGATTTTTTAACTAATTATTTGCCAGAAAGTATAATGGAGATGATTGATGTCAACACTCTTGAACCAGAAAAGGATCGTTTTATTAATGAAAAATTGAAAGAAAACTTTTCGGATTTACTTTTTAAGGTAAATATTTGTGGCAATGAAGGATACCTATATTTATCATAAAACCGCTCTTCAACTGTTAAAATATATAATAGAAATATGGGAGGCAAAAAGTGAAAAGGAAAAGAGCAATGAGCTTCCAATTGTTATTCCTTTAGTCATTTATCACGGTCAAAAAGATTGGAATAT